>JABLXR010000001.1 GCA_013178015.1 Anaerolineae bacterium | reverse complement strand
AGTTGGCTCTTTCCGGCGAGGGGTCCGCGGTCCCACGGGCGATGGGACCAGGGTGAGGACGCTGGGTGCCTGGGCTCCTTCGCGTGGGCGCGCGAACTCCTCGAGGGGTAGTTGGCTCTTTCCGGCAAGGAGTCCGCAGTCCCACGGGCGACGGAACCAGGGTGGGGACGCTGGGTGCCTGGGCTCCTTCGCGTGGGCGGCCCTCCGTCCTGAGCTCTTTCGGCCGCTCGCCGTGGGGCTGACGGTCGGCTGCGGAAGCCAAGTCATTCGTGACCCTCCCGGGCTCTGATGCTACAATCGAGAGTCAGCAGTCGGACTAGCGAGGGAAGGGCGAGGTCATGGCCTATCGCGACCTGCGCGAGTTCATCCAGCGGCTCGAACAGCAGGGCCAGGTCAGGCGCATCCGGGCTCCGGTGTCTCCCAACCTGGAGATCACCGAGATCACCGATCGGGTGTCCAAGGGGCCGGCCGCGGCCAATTTCGCCCTGCTTTTCGAGCACGTACACGGCTCCACCATGCCGGTGCTCACCAACGCCTTCGGCTCCGCCCAACGGATGGCCTGGGCGCTGGGGGTGGAGCAGCTAGACGACCTCACCGCCAACCTGGAGCGCATGCTGGTCCCCGAGATCCCGGGCAGCCTGGTGGGTAAGCTCAGGCGCCTGGGCGACCTGCTGGACGTCGCCCGAGCCGGGCCTCGGATGGTAAAGGACGCTCCCTGCCAGGAGGTGATACAGACCGACAGCCCTAGCCTCGAGGGCCTGCCTATACTGAAGTGCTGGCCCGACGACGGAGGGCGGTACATCACCCTGCCGGCCGTCATCACCCGCGACCCGGCCACTGGCCGGCGCAACGTGGGGATGTACCGCCTGCAGGTCTTTGACGAGCGGACCCTGGGAATGCACTGGCAGAGGCATAAGGGAGGGGCGGAACACGAGCGGGAAGGTCGGCGGCTGGGCGAGAGCCGGCTGGAGGCGGCTATCGCTTTGGGCGGGGACCCTGCCATCACCTACTGCGCCTCCGCTCCCCTGCCCCAGGGCGTAGACGAGATGCTCCTGGCCGGCTGGCTCCGCGGTCGCGGCGTAGATATGGTCAGGTGCGTGAGCGTGGACCTAGAGGTGCCGGCGGATGCCGAGATCGTCCTCGAGGGCTACGTGGACCTAGGGGAGCGCCGGCTGGAGGGCCCCTTTGGCGATCACACCGGCTACTACAGCTTGGCCGGTCTGTACCCCGTCTTCCACCTTACCGCTCTGACTCGCCGTCGCGACGCCATCTACCCGGCGACAGTGGTGGGCCGGCCGCCCATGGAGGACTACTGGATGGGGAAGGCCACCGAGCGGCTGTTCCTGCCCCTGGTGCGCCTGATGCTGCCGGACGTGGTGGACATGAACATGCCGGCGGAGGGTGTCTTCCACAACATGGTCATCGTGTCCGTGCGCAAGCGCTACCCGGGCCACGTGCGCAGCATCATGTATGGGCTGTGGGGCCTGGGCCTATTGATGCTGGCCAAGAACCTGATCGTGGTGGACGAGCATGTCAACGTCCATGACCTGTCGGAAGTGGCCTGGCGGGTGGGCAACAGCGTGGATCCCGCCCGGGACCTGGTCCTGGCGGAGGGGCCGGTGGACGACCTGGACCACGCCAGCCTGAGGCCCGGCTATGGGGGCAAGCTGGGGATAGACGCCACTGCTAAGGACTCGGGCGACGGGTTCGACCGGGAGTGGCCGCGAGAGATCGTCATGAGCCAGGAGGTCAAGCGCTTGGTGGAGGACCGTTGGAGTGAGTACGGCCTCTAGCCGCCTGGCGCTGCTGCTGGAGAACGTCAAGTTCTCCCACACCGTCTTCGCCCTGCCTTTCGCCTACACCGGGATGGTGCTGGCGGCGCGGGGGCTGCCAACGGTGGGCCAGTTCCTGTGGATCACGCTGGCCATGGCAGGGGCGCGCACGCTGGCCATGTCGGCCAATCGCCTGATAGATGCCCGCGTGGACGCGCGCAACCGACGCACGGCCGGGCGTCCCCTCACCAGCGGGCGGCTGGGAAGGGCGGAAGTGCTGGCAGTGATGGCAGTCAGCCTGGCGGTCTACCTGCTGGCGGCCTGGAGGCTAAACGAGCTGACCCGGAGGCTGGCCCCGGTGGCGCTGGTGTTCCTCATCGGCTACTCCTACACCAAGCGGTTCACCTGGCTGAGCCACTGGGTTCTGGGAATCACCGACGGGGCCGGCGCTGCCGGCGGCTGGATCGGAGTGACGGGCCGGTTCGAGCCGGGAACCTGGGTGCTGTGGTTCGTGGTGGCAGTGTGGATCGCCGGCTTCGACTTGATCTACGCTTGCCAGGACGTGGACTTCGACCGCCGCGAGGGCTTGTACTCGGTCCCGGCCCGATTCGGGCTGGCGGCGGCCCTGAACGTGGCCCGAGCCTGCCACGTGCTCACCGCCGTGGGCTTGCTGGCGCTGGGAGTGATGCGGGGGCTTGGAGCGTTCTACTGGATGACGTGGGCGGGCGCGAGTGCCTTACTGGCCTACGAGAACTGCCTTGTGAGCCCGGGCGATCTGTCGCGGCTGGATGTGGCCTTCTTCAACGTGAATGGCTACATCAGTGTGCTGGTGTTCGTCGGGGTGTTCCTCAGTCTGGTTGTGGCCGGATAGCCCCGAGGAGGGGAGCGAGTGGCGATGAGAGAAGCGCGGTTGGTTGTGGCTCTTGGTCTACTGGCGTTGGTGCTGCTTGGGCTGGGATGTGCTCCCGCAGGGGAGACCGTAGCTGGGACGGCTGCCTCTCCCGTTTCCTCCTCTGCCGGTGACGACGTGCTCCGCATAGGCGTTCTGCCCCTGGCGGAGACGGTGCCCTTCTACGTGGCCCAGGACGAGGGCTACTTCGAGGACGAGGGGTTGCGAGTGGAGCTGGTGCCCGTGGCCAGCGCCGTCGAGCGTGACCAGCTCATGATAGCCGGGCAGCTGGACGGACAGGTGAGCGACCTGGTGGCCACCGTGCTCTTCAACGCCGAGGAGCCCCGACTGAGGATCGTGCGTCGGGCCCGCCAGGCTCGGCCCGACTCGCACCAGTTCGCCATCCTGGTGCCCGGTGACAGTCCGGTGCGGTCGGCAGCGGACCTGGCCGGGGTCGAGATCGCGGTGTCGGAGAACTCGGTCATCCAGTACGTTACCGAGAGGCTGCTGAGCATCGAGGGTCTCGAGGCGGGCGACGTGCGCACGGTGAACGTGCCCAAGATCCCAGTGCGCATGGAGCTTCTGACGCAGGGGAAGCTGGCCGCCGCCACTCTCCCTGACCCGATGTCTTCGCTGGCGCTGTTGCAGGGAGCGCGGTTGATCGTGGACGACTCACTCCACCCTGAGATCAGCCAGAGCGTGGTGGCCTTCCGTGCCGACGTCATCGAGCAGCGCGAGGACGACGTGGCCCGGTTCATGGCTGCCTACGAGAGGGCCCTGGAGGAGATCGAGGCCGATCCGCAGCGGTTCCACGACCTGCTGGTGGAGAAAGGACGGGTGCCGGATGCGCTCCGGGGCAGCTATACGTTCCCGCCGCTTCCCCCGCCCTCGGTGCCCACCGAGGACGAGTGGTCGGATGTGGTGGCGTGGGCCCAGGAGAAGGGCCTAATCTCGGCGCCGGTGGCGTATGGCGACTCGGTGGACGACCGATTCGTTCGCGAGGGGGGCAGCGCTGGGGGATGATTGAGCTCGACGGCGTCACCTTCGCCTACTCCCGCGGGTCCACGCCGGTATTCGAGTCCTTCTGCTGGGCCGTCGGCCAGGGGGAGTCCTGGGCGGTGGTGGGGCCCTCGGGGAGCGGTAAGAGCACCCTTCTGTATTTGATCGCCGGGCTGCGAGAGCCCGGCCGAGGGAGAGTGCTGATCGAGGGGGAGCCGGCGTCGTCGGGCCTGCGACGGGGGGCGGTGGGGCTGGTGCTACAGGACTATGGTCTCCTTCCCTGGGCCACCGCCCTGGAGAACGCGGCCCTGGGGTTGCGCGTGAGGCGGATGTACGGCATCCCCACCAACGGCGCCTCCGTCACTCCCGAGGGCTGGCTGGAAAGGCTCGGGATTGCCCACCTGCGGGGCAAGTACCCCAGCCAGCTATCCGGTGGGGAACGGCAACGGGTGGCCATTGCCCGGGCTCTGGCCCTGGGGCCTCGGGTGCTCCTTCTGGACGAACCCTTCTCCGCCCTGGACGCGTTGCAGAGGGAGGACATGGAACGGCTGACGCTGGCCATCGGGCGGGAGACTGGCGCCACCACTGTGTTCGTCACTCACAGCATCGAGGAGGCCGTGTACGTGGGGCGGCGCATCTTGGTGCTACGGTGGCCGCCCAACCGGGTGGCCACCGTAGTGGATAATCCGGCCAGTGGCGGCGGACCGACGGCGGACGTGGAGGCGATGGCACGTAAGTGCGCTGAAGTGAGAGAGGTTCTGACGGGGGAGGCCGGGCTGTGAGGAGGCGCGACCTCCTGGCGGCCACCCTGGCGCTGCTGGCCCTCTGGCAGGTGGCCGCCATGCTGGTGCATGCCTCCATCCTGCCTACCCCTCTCAGGGTGGTAGCAGCGCTTTGGCGCGAGGCGCCCCGCGGTCTGGGGGCGCATTTCCTGGCCAGCGCCGGACGGGTGGCGGCCAGCATCGTCATCGCCGTGGCGCTGGCCGCGCCCGCGGGGCTGGTGCTGGGGCAGAGCCGCCGGCTGAATCGTCTGCTGTCGCCGGTGGTGTACGTGCTGCACCCCATTCCCAAGATCGTGTTCCTGCCCCTGATCTTGCTGTTCCTGGGCATCGGGGACGGCTCTAAGGTGTTCATCATCTCCCTCATCCTGTTCTTCCAGGTGCTGGTGGTGGTTCGGGACGAGGCGGCCAACCTTCGTCCCGAACTGCTCTACTCGGTGCGGTCCCTGGGGGCGGGCCGGCTGGCGCTGTTACGGTTCGTGTATCTGCCGGCGGGGCTGCCTGCGGTGCTGACGGCGCTCCGTTTGAGCGTAGGCACGGCGGTGGCGGTGCTGTTCTTCGCCGAGTCTTTCGCCACCAGCGCCGGCCTGGGCTACTACATCTTCGTGGAAACCTGGACGCGGCTGGCCTATGCCGAGATGTACGCCGGGGTAGTGGCCATGAGCGTGCTGGGCCTGGGGCTCTACCTGGGGATAGACCGGCTGGAGCGGCGGCTGTGCCCGTATCTGTTCCTGGAGTGAGCCTGCCATCTCCGAGCGACAAGGCTGCCTACGTCAGCCGCATGTTCGCCAGCATCGCCGGCCGCTACGATCTTATGAACCGCCTGATGACCGCGGGCAGGGACCGGGCCTGGCGGGCGGCCGCCGTGGCTTGGCTGGACCCGCGGCCGGGCCAAGTGGTGCTGGATCTGGGTACTGGTACGGGAGACTTCCTGCCCCTGCTCGCCGGTCATGGCTGCCGGAGCGTAGGGGCAGACTTCTCTCTCCCCATGATGCAGGCTGGTCGAGCCAAACTGGCCCGGGCCTCGGCGCCGGTGTCCCTGGTAGCCGGGGATGCCACCAGGCTTCCCTTCGCCGACGCCACCTTCGACGGGCTGGTCAACGGCTTCTTGTTACGCAATGTGGCCGACCTGGACGCAGCCTTGGCCGAGATGCTCCGCGTCCTCAAGCCGGGCGGGCGGGTCGTCTGCCTGGAGATCACCTGGCCTCGATTGCCCCTCTTTCGGGAGGGTTTCGGGCTTTACTTCGGGCGGCTTGTGCCTCTGGTGGGGCGGCTCATCAGTAGGGACGCAGCAGCCTACTCCTACCTGCCTAGCTCGGTGGCTGCTTTCCTCTCCGCACCCGAACTGGCAGGCAGGATGCGGGCGGCGGGGTTCCAGGAAGTGGCCTGGCGCCGCCTGGCCCTGGGGGCGGTAGCGCTGCATCGCGGGCAGCGCTGAACCGGTCACGCTCCCTCGGGGCCGCCGATCGTGACTGTGTCCAGGAGCACTGCGCCGGAGGGCAGCGTACGCGCCGACTGCAGCGGGAGGCGTTCGCCGGTGCGCCAGTTGTACAGGCCCATGAGCAAGCGGTAGTCCCCCGGGGGCAGGTCGGGCGGTAGGTCCAGCGAGTAAGTCTCGGCCACTGCCTCCAGGGAAGGCGAAGCGGAGTCCCGGGCGCCCAGAGGGGGGCCGTCCCACTGGGCCAGGGGGTGCTCCTGGGCGTCGACCAGGTGGAGGAAGAGCGACAGGTTCAGCGGCGGGCGGTTTGGAACCCTCCAACCCAGGGTAACGTCTAGCGCTCCCCCGGGCTGGTAGTCTCCCGAGTGGACGGTCCAGCCTAGCACCGACGGTGCCTCATCGCCGAAGGCGACGGGCTCCGGGTGTTCCAGTAGGGCGAGCAGCTCCGGCGCCGCCGGCGAGATGGTGACCTCGGCGGCAACCACGGCCGATCCCCCCAGCGCCACTACCAGCTGGGCCGGACCCGGAGGCAGGTCGGTGGGGAGGACGAGGGGGATGGCCTCGGTGATCACCTCTCCGGGACGCCACAGTCGGGTGGGGAGCCCTCCCCGCAGTGGGGGCCTCTCTGGAGCCACGATCGCCTCCTGGCCGTCGGGGACGCGCAGGCTCACGCTCACCGTGAGGTCCTCATCCAGCTGTGCGAGGCACTTCCAGGTGAGGAGCAAGGATGCCGTGGTACCGGGCGTGAGAGCGGGAAGGCCACGCAGGCCGGCCCGTTCCAGCTGCACCTCTGGGCGGAGGGAAGCCTCGACCGGCCAAGTCGTGTGGGCTCTGGGAGGGTAACTGGGCAGGCGCCGATAGAGCCTCATGCGGGCGGCCGGATCTCCCTGGGCTGAGTAGTCGAACTCGGCCGCCGGCCGGTAGGCGAGGGCGAACCAGAGCTCTCTCTCCACCGCTTCCCAGGCGGTGGCGTCCAGGGCTAGAAGATATTCCGGCCAGTAGTAGTTCACTGCCAACACCAGGCTCTGCCCCCAGTCCACCAAGCGCTCGGCCAGGAATGGAGAGGCGAGACCCATGGTGTCCACCACTTCCAGGCCGGAGTAGTACCCCACCACGCCGATCTCCAGCAGGGCTACGCAATCGCCGGGCCGGGCATTGGACGCCAGCCATTCGCCGACGTCGCGATAGGCGAGCGCGCGGGCGGGACTGAGCTTCGCCATGCGCAAGGAGTGAGACAGCATTTGGCCGGCGGCCACCACCGCAGCCGCGACTACGATTGCCACCGCTGCCTTACGCAGCTGGGTGGGGCGATCGCCGATAGCCTGCAGGCCCTCGATCGCCAACACCGCGATCAGCGGCACCAGAGGCACGTAGTACCAGCCGAAGTGGGGCATGCCGGTGAGCTGGTAGGCGAGCACGTACAGGCCGCCCCACAGCACGTAGGGCCGCCACGGTGCTGAGCCGGAGGCAGGTCCCCGTGCCGTCACCCAGAGCCCGATGCCGGCTGCGCCCAGGTAGGCGGCCAGAACCGGCCACTGTCCCAGTCGAGCCCCGGCCAGAGTCAGGCCACCGTGGACGAAGTCGCCCCCGCCGAAGCCGGCGCGGTGAGCCAGGCCCGCCTTGGCGGGAAGGGAGTTGGGCAAGGGGGAACCGAAGGTCAGCCAGGCGTACAGGTACCAGGGTGCCGCGATGAGGCCGACGAGAGCCGCTTCTGGCCAGGGCAGGCGGCGTTCCCGCAGCGCGGCGGCGGCCAGGACCGCCACCACTGCCAGGCCCCCGTCCAGCCGGGTGACCGCCGCGATGGCCGCCAGGCCGGCCGCTGCTCGAGTGTGGCCGCAGCCGACCAGCCGCAAGGCAACGAGGCACAAGAGGGCATAGAGAGCCGATTCCATGCCCAGGTTCTCCACGAAGGTGGCGCTGGCGGCCAGCACCAGGAGGGGAGGTGCCACCCAGGCAGGACGGTCGCGGTATGACCAACCTAGCACTGCCACGACGCCCGCCCAGGAGAGGGCCCCGAGCCACACTGCCAGATCGGCAAGATTCAGACCTAGCCGGTGGCCCGCGGCCAGCAGGAAGGCGAACAGCGGCGTGCTGGTACCGAGGACGAGCTCACCGGGGTTGTACACCAGTCCGTGGCCTGAGGCCAGGTTCCGAGCGTAGCGGAAGGTGATGTAGGCGTCATCGGCCAGGAGACGGTCCTGGGAGGCGGCCGTCACCAGCGCCACAGCTACCGCCAGGGCTGAGAGGAGAAGAGTGGAACGACGACGGCGCTGATACGGCGACGACGGTCGCTGATCTCCCATGTGCTCGTCCCCCGTTCTGGTGACCTTGATACTACGTGCGCCAAGGCCGATAGGGAAAGCCAGGCTTCGAGGAATCAGCGGGGGGTGGTCGGCGCCATGTCGGCGTTGCCACAGTGCCATGGAAACGGGACCTTGATGGGAACAGGTCAGTTCCGTATACTCGGGCGGAATCCAGAGGCAACTGCCCGGCACACGAGGAGGCTGCGGTGAAGAAGATCATAAACGACCCCTTCCAGTTCGTGGACGAACTGCTCGAGGGCATCCTCCTGGCCTACCCTTGGCATCTCAAGCAGGTCGAGGGGGAGCGCAGGGCGCTGGTGCGCGCCGATGCCCCGGTCAGGGGAAAGGTGGGCATAACCACAGGCGGTGGTTCGGGCCACATCCCGGTGTTTCTAGGCTACGTGGGGCCGGGTCTATGCGATGGGGTGGCGATCGGCAACGTCTTCTCCTCGCCGCCGCCTGAGGCGATGCTGGCGGCGACCAAGGCGGTGGATGGTGGCGAAGGTGTGCTCTATCTGTACGGCAACTACGGCGGAGACGTGATGAACTTCGACATGGCGGCGGAGATGGCCGACATGGAAGGCATCACGGTCAAGACCGTGCTGGCTCACGACGACGTGGTCTCAGCCCCGCCCGAGCAGGCCGAGCGCCGCCGCGCGGTGGCAGGGCTCTACTTCGCCTACAAGATCGCGGGGGCCTGCGCCGCCGAGGGCAAGGACCTGGATGGGGTGGCGGAGGCGGCTCAGCGAGCAGCGGATCTGACCCGCAGCATGGGCGTGGCTCTGTCGCCGTGCACCGTGCCAGCGGCGGGCAAGCCCACCTTCGAGATCGGCGAGGACGAGATGGAGCTGGGCATGGGCATCCATGGCGAGCCGGGGCTGGAGCGGGGGAAGCTCAGGCCGGCGGACGAAATCGCGACCGCCATTGTGGAGAGGGTGGTGGCCGACTTGCCTTTCCGCAGTGGGGATGAGGTGGCTGTGCTGGTGAATGGCCTGGGGGCGACGCCGCCGGAGGAGCTCTTCGTCCTCTACCGTAAGGCTCACCAATTGCTGAGCGACCATGGCCTGAAGATTCACAAGGCCCTGGTGGGCGAGTACGCCACTTCGCTGGAGATGGCGGGAGCCTCTATTAGTCTTCTCAGGCTGGACGATGACCTGAAGCGGTGGTTGGACGCGCCGGCTTTCTCGCCCTTCCTGCTGCAGCAGCGGATGACGCCATGAAGGACTCGGTGACTGTCGAGGAGATGCGCGCGGCGCTGGACAAGGTGGGCGCCGAAGCCGCCGCCAGTGCCGAGCGGCTGCGACAGCTGGATGCGGCCGCCGGCGATGGCGACCTGGGTGTGACCATGACGGTGGGCTGGGGAGCGGTGCGGGAGGCTCTCCCCGGCCTGGGGCAGGGCGACCTGGGTAGCTTGCTGGCGCAGGCTGGCATGACCTTCAACCGCGCCGCGGCGTCCACCTTCGGCGTGCTGCTGGCGACGGCGCTCATGCGGGCCGGGAGGGAGTTGAGAGGCATGACCGAGGCACGCTTGCCGGACGTCATCAAGGCGGCGGAAGCGGCGTTCGCCGGGGTGAAGGAGCGGGGCAAGGCAGACGTGGGCGACAAGACCATGCTGGATGCTCTCGACCCGGCGATCGCGGCGCTCAAGGAGACGCAGGCAGCGGGGAAGCCTCTGAGCGAGGCACTCGATGCGGCGGCACAGGCGGCCATGCGCGGCGCCGAAGCCACCGCCGGCAAGACCCCGAAGTTCGGGCGGGCGTCGTGGCTGGGGCCGCGGGCGGCCGAGGTGCAAGACCCCGGTGCTACGGCCGTGGCCATCATGCTCCAGTCCCTGGCCGAGGCGCTTCAGTAGCAGGGTAAGTTGTCGTGAAGAGCGGTCTGGCGGGAGCAGCCCGGGCTGCTCCCCCTCTGTCTTGAGGAGTAAGTGATGCCTATTACTATCGTTGGTCTGGGACCGGGGCCGTTGGAGCAGATGAGCCTCGGTGCCTGGCGGGTACTGGAATCGGCGACGACGGTGCTCGTGCGCACGGCTCGACACCCGACCGTGCGGCAGTTGCCCCCTGAGATCCAGGTGCGCTCCTTCGACGTCGTCTACGAGAGCCACGAGGCCTTCGAGCAGGTCTACGAGGAGATCGCCGGCCAGGTGGTAGAGCTGGGCCGGGGAGAGGGGCAGGTGGTGTACGCTGTTCCCGGGCACCCGCTGGTGGGCGAGGCTACGGTGCAGCGCATCCTGGCGCTGGCGCGCCGGGAAGGCATCCGAGTGGAGATCGTGCCCAGCGAATCCTTCCTGTCCGCCATCCTGGTGGCGCTGGGTCTAGATGGCCTCGACCTGCAGGTAGTGGACGCCACCGAGGTGGCTCAGCTCTGGCACCCGCCCCTGAGGGTGGATGGGCCGGCCATCCTGGGCCAGCTCTACGACCGCAGCATCGCTTCCGAGGTCAAGCTGACCCTGCTCAACGCCTACCCGCCGGATCACGAGGTGGTTCTGGTGCGGGCCGCCGGAACCGCCGAGCAGGTAGTGCGCCGTCTTCCCCTGGAGGAGCTGGACCGTCAGCCCGACATAGACCATCTCACCTCGCTGTATGTGCCTCCGAGGGCTTCCCCCGCCAGCCTGGAGAGCTTCCAGGACACAGTGGCGCGGTTGCGCTCGCCGAGCGGCTGCCCATGGGACCGGGAGCAGACTCACCAGTCTCTACGGGAGACGCTGTTGGAGGAAGCCTACGAGGTCTTGGAGGCCCTGGACAGCCAGGACCCGCAGCAGCTCCGCGTTGAGCTGGGCGACTTGCTCATGCAGATATGCATGCACGCCCAGATTGCCACGGAGGAGGGCTTCTTCACCATCTACGATGTAGTGGCGGCCATAGATGAGAAGATCCGGCGTCGCCATCCTCACGTGTTCGGAGACACTACAGTGAGCGACTCGGAGGAGGTGTTGCGCCACTGGGAGGAGATCAAGCGCTCCGAACGCGGTGAGGAGGACTCACGTTCACTGCTGGCCGGAGTGCCGTCCGGGCTGCCGGCCCTGGCCCAGGCCAATGCCTACCAGAAGCGAGTGGCTCGGGTGGGGTTCGACTGGCGCCAGGCGGAAGGAGTCTGGAACAAGGTGGGAGAGGAGATCGCCGAGTTGCGCCGCGCCCTGCCGGAGGAGCGGGAAGCGGAGTTCGGGGATCTGCTGTTCACCCTAGTGAACCTGGCCCGGCACCTGACAGTGGATGCGGAGACGGCGCTACGGCAGGCGAACGCTCGCTTCCGGCGACGCTTCGAACGAATGCAGGAGTTGGCAGCCGAGCGCGGGTTGGAGTTGGCCAGGCTAAGCCTGGAGGAGCAGGATCGCCTGTGGGATGAGGCCAAGCGTGAGGAGCGGGGCAGGGAGGCCCAGGGCTGAGCAACATAGTGACGAGGGCCGAGGCATGACTAGGCTGATCCAGATAGGGATGGGGGGCATGGGCGGCGCCTGGCTGCGCGCCATACGGGAGTCCGACGAAGCGGAGCACGCGGCGTTCGTCGAGATCAACGACGACATCGCTCGCAGTCAGTGCCAGCAGTTCGGGCTCGATCCGGCCTTGGTCTTCCGGTCCTTGCCGGAAGCGATCGAGGCGGTGAAGGCGGACGGGGTGGTGGTGGTGACGCCGCCGCAGTTCCACCGGGAGCACTCGGTTCAGGCGCTGCGGGCGGGGCTGCCGGTCCTCTCCGAGAAGCCCTTGGCCGACAGCATGGAGGCGGCCCGGGAGATAGTGCGCGTGGCCGACGAGACGGGCGTGCTGCACATGGTGGCCCAGAACTACCGCTATAGCGCCCCGATCCAGACGCTCAAGAGCGTCCTGGATTCGTCGAGGCTAGGAGAGGTGGGGGCGGTCTCGGTGCAGTTCTTCCGGGGTCCACACTTCGGGGGCTTCCGGGAGCGGATGCCCTTCCCCCTCATCGTGGACATGAGCATCCACCACTTCGACCTGATGCGGTTCCTGTTGGGTCTAGAGGCGGTGGAGATCAGCGGGTTCAGCTTCAACCCATCGTGGAGCTGGTTCGAGGGCGACGCGTCGGCGCTCGTGTCGCTCCGCTTCGCTCAGGCTGAGGGGCGTGGCACAGGAGCGGACGTGTTCGTAGGCTATCATGCTTCCTGGTGTTCAAACGGCGCCGAGACCCCCTGGAACGGTGAGTGGCGCTTCGATTGCGAGGGGGGCGTGGTGACGCTGGAGCAGGATCGTGTAAAGGTGTATCAGGGCAGCCCGGACGGGGAATACGTCGCTCCCGTTGCTCTGGAGCGGACCGGTCAGGCGCACCTGCTGCACCAGTTCGTGGAGGCGCTCGCCGGTGGACCGAGGCCGGAGACGGTGTGTCAAGATAACATTAAGTCCCTGAAAATCGTCTTCGACACCTTGACGGCGATAGGTGATGCGTGATGCGTGATGCGTGATACACGCATCTTGATCAGTACGGGTCACGCATCACGTATCACGCATCACGCATCACGTATCACGTATCACCTATCAGTCATCGCCAGTCCATTCGGTAGAGGTCCCAGCTCCCGGGGACCTGGCCCACGCTGAGAACCTGGCGGGGCGTGCCGCCGGTTGCTTCGACCACCCAGATGCCCCATTCGCCGCCGCGGTTGGAGAGGAAGGCGAGGTACCGGCCATCGGGAGACCACGCGGGGGCAGCGTCCAGGCCCTGGTCGTCGGTGATGCGGGTGGGCTGCCTTCCTTCCCGGGTAGTCACCCAGATGCTGTGGGTGGCGGACCGGGGGGCGGAGAATGCCACTCGCGTGCCGTCGGGCGACCACACGGGCATGTCGTCGTTGGGGTTGTCCGTGAGTCTCCCGAGTGGGGTGCCATCGGGCAGCCCAAGGTACAGGCCGCAATTGTTGCCGGTAGGATCGCAGCCCCGGTAGACCAGGGTCCCGTCGGGGCCCCAATCGGGCGACTTGCCGTAGCCAATGCTGGTGGCGTCCCCACCGGTGAACCAGGACTCCGATACGTACAGCCGCCACTTGCGGTCGCTCTCGCGGGTGGAGGCGAAGGCCAGGCGACCATTGCCTGGCTCCCAAGTCGGGTACTGGTCTTCAGCGTGAGACGAGGCGGTGCTGGTGAAGGTTCCATCCCGGGCGGCTATGCTGACGCCGAGCCGGTCTGGGGCCAGGTTATGATACGCTAGGTATCCGTCATCGCGGACGGAGGGCTGCTCGCCGCTGGGGATCAGGAGCTCGGGGCGCTGCCCTGGCCCCGCCGCCAGGGTATAGATGCCGGTGACTCCGGTCTGCGGATCTACGAGGGTGAAGTACAGTTTGCCCTGGCCGGGCAGCGAGGCGAGGGCACCGCTCTCCGGCGACGTGGGTGATGGGGTGGCTCCCGGCGTGCCGGTGACGCCCGGCGTGATAACGATCGGGGGTTCCTGGCAGTAGCGCTCGGCCAGAGAGGCCTTGGTATCCACCGTCGGGCTCCGTCGGATGTCGGAAGCCAGGGCGTACTGCTCCGCTGCCTGGCACCAGGAGCCCTCCGATGAGAGCTGATCGCCGTAGCGCACGTAGGCCGTGGCGAGGCGGTCTTCCGTGTCTGCGTAGGCGGGGCTCAAGCTGTAGAGGTGGGCGAGCCTCTCCACCGCCGTGGGCCAGTCGTGGCCCCAGGCATCGGCTGCCTGCAGATAGAGGCTGGCCAGCGTTACCTGCCGCCGGACGTCCACACTGTCGGGGTTCAGCTCCAGAGCCTGTCTGAACCACTCTAGGGCGACAGCCACGTCATCGGCCTCAAGAGCCTGCGCTCCGGCGCCGTACATGCTCTGGAAAAGGAAGGTCTGTACCTGTTCGGCCTTGTAGTCGGGAGCAAGGTTCTGCACCTCCCGCAAGGTGGCGATGGCCTTGCTCCAGGCTTCCTGCTCCATCTCGTCCTGGGCTCGCGAAAGGAGGCTGGCGGCGACCTCCTCCCGCGCCTGAGAGGTGGGAGTGGGCCGGGCGAGCATGGCCTTGCGGGATTGTTCCAGCAGGCTGCCGGTATCCAAGTAGCCCGGTCGGATGCGCTCTACGTACTCGAACTCGGCCACGGCCAGGGCATAGTCGCCCACTTCCAGCGAGGCCACCCCTCGATGGTAATGTTCAGCCACGGTGGTCAGCTTGATCCGTTCGCGCTCCTGGAGCCCGCTGTAGACCCCGTAGGCCCCGGCGGCTGCCAGGAAGAGAAGCAGTCCGGCGGCGATCAGGACGCCATACAGAAGGGGACGGCTTCGCAGCCGGGGCCTCTCGGGCGTGACAGGCGGACGCCTGTCCGTATCCGGCAGGATGGCCGATACGTCGCTGTAGCTGCCGCAGTTCGGGCACTCGGTTCCGGGCCCGGGAAGAGGATGCCCGCAGACCTCGCACCTTACTTCACTGGCGATCTCCTGGGTCAAGAGATGCTTACTCCTACCCGGTGAGTGGGGGCTTCGTGGAGTGCGGGGAGCCCCTCCTCGGCGGCCTGAGTGGTGGGCAGAGCCGCCTCGTCCGGCTTGTCGGACACGCCTATCACGAGAGCACCACTAGCCTTCCAGAGCGTGATCAGCTCGGTCACTTCTCGGGTCAGCACGATCTCGGAGCGCAGGGCGTCGTGGGCTGACGGCGTGCCGGTCAGGTGACCCATGCGGGCGATAGTGGCACGGTACTCTTGGTAGCGGAACTCCTTGAAGGGCGTGGGATCGCCGGCCCGAAAGCGGCAGTACACCGAGTCATGCACCTGAGCCAGCGGGGTACCCGACAAGAGGCTGCGGTGATCGTCCACCCATTCGATGAACTGAGCGAAAGTGCGCAGAGAGCCTTCATGCACCGCCCGGACGACGTCGTCCAGGGACCGCAAGCCGGTGCCGATGACCAGACAGATGTAGACCAGGTAATCCTGGTTGTCGGCGGTGAAGGAGTGATACTCCGGCTGATTGAGGTGCTGGTAGGCGGTCAGGAAACGAGGCTCGTCGTACTGGGAACCCAACAGGTCCGTGGCGGTGGAGCGCACCCCGGCGACGCGGGCCTCATCTATGACGTGGTCGTTGCGCCCGCGCGCCCCGATAGCCGTCTTGTCGAGGTCAATCACCGCCAGGGTATCCTCTCCCGGCTCCAATCCGCGCCCTGCGAGGGACTGGTGGAAGTCGGCCAGCAAGCCCCAGCGATTGGCCACGAAGAGGCCGCATTCCACCTCCTCCAAGACGGGTGGGGCGGCAGGCTTCTCGGTGCATATGACAGCGGCGCCCTCCCAGCCCGTGACTGAACGCAGATTGGCGAATGCAGTCCCGTCGTTCAGGCGAGTGTCCCCCACGGCTAGCACCCGCGCGATCGGGCCGCGGCCTTGTAGAGCAGCGGCCTGGCGGGAGATATGGGCTACTACCAGGGCATAGTCGCTTTCGAGCTTGCGCGGAATCTGCCCTGGCGGCAGACCGAGCGCCGCAATGGATTCGCTCAGTCGCGGCAAGGACGGATTCACGGGCTCCAGGTTGCGGTAGACGATCAGGTCGCCCAGGAAGTCGCTGATGGAGTAGAGCCCATCTACGGTCACGGGCGGCCGTCCGTGAGGCGGGCTCGCATGGTCTGGGCCAGGTCGAGAACGTCCCGAAGGACAGCGGCAGCCGTGACCTCGGCTCCGGCGCCCGGGCCGGATAGCCTCAGGGGAGAGGAATACCGCGCACTGGAAATGACCACCAGGTTGTCCGGTCCCCTGAGCGCCCCGAACGCGGACTGGCGGGGGACCGAGCGCAGGCCGATGGCGACGCCATCGGGAGCGACGTGGGCCAAGTAGCGGAGCACTTCACCGCGCTCAGCGGCCGACCGGTGGCTTCGGTCGTACTCTGAGTCCAGTTGGGGCGCCTGGGCCAAGAACTCGTCCACTTCCATGTCCGCCCACTCTGAGGGATAGAGCGCCTCCACCGCGATGTCTGCCAGTTCCAGGCGCAGACCCAGGGTCCGAGCCAGGATGAGAGCCTTGCGGGCGACGTCCATACCGCCAAGGTCATCGCGGGGATCAGGTTCGGTGTATCCCTCCTCTCGCGCCTTGACCACGGCGGACGAGTAGCTGTCCCCCTCCTCGATGCGGGAGAGGAGGAAACCCAGCGTCCCGCTCAGCATACCGTCAATCTCCCGCACCTGGTCTCCGGTCTGGAGCAGGTAGGTAAGCGAGTAGACCACGGGAAGGCCGGCACCCACCGTGGCCTCATAGCGCAGCAGGCCCTCGCTGGTCAGTGAATCCCAAACCTGTTGCCGGGCGCAAAGAGGGCGCTTGTTGGCGAGGACGATGCCCCAGCCCCGCTCCACAGCCGCCAGCAAGAGGGGAAGGGTCGAGTCCGAAGCGGTGGTGTCCAGGAGAATGGTGGGCTCGTCCAGGGAAGCCAGCCAGTCGCTGAAGGCATCGGGAGAGATGCCACCGGGAACGGAGGCTAGGCTGCTGCCCCCCATCTTGGCGTCCAGCACCCTCCGCGCCTGGGAACCGGTCAAACCGGAGCCGGATACGACAGCGCCCCGACTGTCCGCCAGGGCGACCAGTTTGAGGCCCTCTGTGGGGCCCCCCTCCAGGGCCAGGTACTGCCGCAGTAGCGCCGACCCGACACCGCCTACGCCGAGCTGAGCAAGGCCGAGTGTTCTCATCCGCTGGTCTGTCCCTCTGAAGGTCGCGGCCCAGTATATGCTCCCGGTATCGGCATCGCAATGACGGGGATGCAGGCTAACACGGCGACATCAGCCACGCCTTCCCGCTTACCGAGAGCTGCCCACACCGGCTCAGGGCGAGACCGGGCCGCGCCCCCTTCTGCCGACGAAACCGAACGGACCTCGCAGGATGCTCATGGGTTACCTCTGAGCTGTGGACACACGACAGTCGGTGTAGTATGCTCGCGCCTGACCCAGCTCGAATGCCGGCCGGGCGAGCTTGGTGAGGTCGGTGGCCGGAGGGGATGGGCCGCTGCGTGCGGTTGGGATCTGCCTGGCACGCGTGTATGCGGGCCACGTCGCTGCAGGAGGCCAAGGTGAGAAGGAACGGTTTCCTCGCTATCGCCGTGCTGCTCGTCGTTCTGGCGGCCGGAGTGACTGGGTCGCTGTACCTCTGGGTGGAAGCTAGAGCGCAGCAGCAAGGGCCCACTCCCCCGGTCGTCCTTGCCCCGCAGGGGGAGGTAGTAGCTGACCACGACCCCTCGGCTCCTTTGGCGATCGAGTTCAGCCAGCCCATGGACCGAGGTACCGTGGAGTCGGCCCTGCAACTGACAGCTGGGCTGACGTTCAGGGCAGAGTGGAAGGACGACCGCACTCTGCTTCTCCACCTAGAGGGCTTGCGCCGCGGGGCCACGTACCGGGTTGGACTGGCGGCGACTGCCAGCAGCCTGGAGGGCGCAACCCTGACTAGGCCCTCTAGTTGGACGCTGCTCATCGCCGCCGCGCTGGAAATCAGCACCATGCAACCGGACGATGGCGCGGCGGACGTGCCTCTCGACTCCCCCATCACGGTTGTCTTCAGCCAGCCGGTAGTGCCGCTGGGGACGGAGCTGGACCGGACGGACCTGCCCCAACCCCTGAGCTTCGATCCGGCGGTGACCGGCCGTGGCCGGTGGGTAAGCACCAGCGTGTATCGCTTCGTCCCCTCCGTGGGGCTCGACCCCTCTACTACGTACCGGGTCTCGGTATCGCCCGCGCTCACCGACGCCCGGGGCAACTCCCTGGCGGAGCCCTTCGAGTGGTCGTTCACCACCGTCGCCCCGCACGTGCTGCGCTACTCGCCCCAGGGCATCCCGGGCAAGATGCCTGACCGCTGGGCGGTGGGGGCGCGGCCGACGGAGCCGGTGAAGATAACGTTCGCCCAGCCCATGGACCGGGAAAGCGTGGAGGAGGCCCTGGAGGTCTCCTACGTCCACGACGGCATGAGCGGGGTCGAAGGGAGGGTGCGCTGGTTCGCCAACACCCTGGTCTTCACGCCCACGAGCCCGTGGGAGCGGGGGGCGATGGTGCGGGTCAGCCTCTCGGGAGCGCTGACGGCTGGCGGCGTGATTATGGAGCCGCTGGAGTGGGAGTTCGGTGTGCTCCAGGAACTCCGCCTACTGAGCAGCGACCCCCAGGATGGGGCCGAGGGGGTGATGCCCGGCAGCTCCGTGGTGCTGCGCTTCAGCTCGCCGGTGGACTCGGAGTCCTTCGCCGAGCAACTGCAGATTAGCCCTAAGCCCGACTACTTTTACACCTACTGGGAAAGCCAGAGCACGGTGTACATGGAGTTTGGGCCCAAGGCCAGCACCACCTACCGGATCACCATTGGGGCGGACCTGAAGGACATCACCGGCTGGCGACTGGGCGAGGAGGTGGTCATCACCTTCACCACCGGCGATTACCCCCCTACGTACCAACTGCTGGATTCGTGGCAGCCCTGGGCCTTCGGCGACCAGGATGAGCCTGCCGTATACGCGTCGTACCGGAACGTGGAGCGGCTGGAGCTGGCTCTGTACTCCATGTCGCTGCCCGACTTCGTGCGCTACTACGGGGACGACTGGCGCTTCCGCGACACCTATCGTCCCGCTCCCAGGGACCTTCTGCGCGCCTGGACGGTGGAACTGGATGGGGACCGCAACGAGTGGGGTACCCTGGCAGAGCCCCTGGCCGAGGGCGGAGGACCGCTGGCTCCTGGCCTGTACTACCTTACCGCCAGCTCCCCCGAGGTACGCAAGATCTATCCAGCGGACCAGCAGCGACAGGTGGTGGTGGTAGCGGCTCAGAACGTGACGTTCAAATGGGCCGGCCAGCAGGGCCTGGCCTGGGTGATCGACTGGCACGAGGGAACGCCCGCCGCCAACGTTCGGGTGACCTTCCTCGATGCCGCCGGCAGGGAAACCAGCTCGGGAACTACGGATTCTGACGGCATCTACGTGGGCAGTCTGGCCCGACAGGAGCCCTGGACCCCGCACGCCGTTCTGGTGGGCGAACCCGGAAGCGAGGACTTCGGGCTGGTACTGAGTTCGTGGACGAACGGCATATCACCCTGGAAGTACGACGTGTACCAGTCCTGGTATGCGTCTCCCTACACGCTCTACCTCTACACGGACCGGCCCATCTACCGGCCCGGTCAGACGGTCTACTTCAAGGGCATCGTCCGGCGCGACGATGATGCTCGCTACCGCGTGCCTACTGATCTGCCTCCCTTCGACTTGGTCGCCGTGGATCCGCAGGGCCAGGAGATCATGCGGCAGCGGTTCACGCTGAACGAGATGGGCACCTTCCATGGCAGTCTCGAGCTGGCCGAGGACGCGCCGCTGGGGAGCTTCAGCCTCTGGGTCCCGAGCGACCAGTTGGAGGTCGGGTTTGGGACCAGCTTCGAGGTGGCGGAGTACCGGCGTCCCGAGTTTGAGGTGTTGGTCACCCCGGATCGGGACGAGTACATCCAGGGCGACGACGTGACTGTGGCGGTGGAGTCCAGCTACTACTTCGGCGGTCCGGTCGCCGATGCCGCGGTGCGTTGGACGGTTCTCACCCAGGACTGGTTCTTCGCCTGGACGGGCGAGGGCTACTACGACTTCAGCGATTATGACTACCTGAGAGAGCGACGCTACTTCGGCCCTTACGGCGAGGTGCTGTCAGAAGGGGAGGGCCGCACCGACTCCGAAGGTCGGTTCATCCTTACCATCCCGGCGGACATCGCCGACCGCACCCTGAGCCAGGTCTTCACCATCGAGGCTACCATCACGGACGTGAACGCGCAGGCGGTGAGCGGGCGCGCTTCGGTGGTGGTACACCGGGGCGAGTTCTACCTGGGCCTGCGGCCAGATTCATACGTTAGCCCTGCGGGCGAGGAAGCGACGGTCCACGTTCTGAGTGTGGACGGGGACAGCCAGCCCGTGCCCGGCCGGACGGTGGAGCTCACCTTCTACGAGCATCGCTGGTACAACGTCAGGCAGAAGGTCGGGGGCTACTACGAGTGGAAGACCACGGAGGAGGATATCGAGGTCGCCCGCCAGACGGTGCGGACCGACGCCGAGGGGAGGGCCCAGGCTTCCTTTGTGCCCGAAGCGGCAGGTTCGTACAAGGTAGTGGCCGAAAGCGAGGACGATCGGGGCAACGAGATTCGCTCCTCCACCTACCTGTGGGTGAGCGGCCCAGGGTACGTATCCTGGCCCGTCCAGGAGGACTACACCATCGAGCTCGTCCCGGACAAGAAGTCGTACCGGGCGGGAGAGACAGCTCGGGTGCTCATTCCCAGCCCCTACGAGGGCGCGGTGAGCTTGCTGTTCACCAGCGAGCGCGGCCGAGTTCTGGACTACGAGGTGATGAAGCTGGAGGGGAGCGCCCAGGTGCTGGAAGTGCCCATCACCGAGGAGTTCGCCCCCAACGTCTATTTCGTGGCCGTGCTCGTGCGCGGAGCCGACGAGTCGGCCTCGCTGCCGCCGTTCCAGATCGGTTTCGCTGGCGTCCAGGTGGGCACTGAGGCCCTCGAACTGACGCTGGAGCTGCAACCCGACCGGACGGGCGCTTACCGCCCCGGTGACACGGCGGAGTTCTCCATAACCGCGCGCGACCACGAGGGCCAACCGGTCGAGGCTGAGCTCTCGCTCAGCCTGGTGGACAAGTCGGTGCTGGCCCTCTCGGAGCGGCAGTCGGCGGACATCGTGGCTCACTTCTACAGCCAGCGCGGCCTGGGAGTGCAGACCGCAGTGGCGCTCACCCTCTCCACCGGCGACCTGCAGCGCCGGGCGGAGGGCGCTCTCGGCAAGGGCGGTGGCGGCGGCGAGGGAGGTGGGGTGCGCGAACGCTTCCCGGAGACGGCTTACTGGGAGCCCGTGCTGCGCACCGACGCGGCCGGCGAGGCGGAGGCCAGCATCGTCCTGCCGGACAACCTGACCACCTGGACGCTGGAGGCCAAGGCCGTCACCGAGGACACCCTGGTGGGGCAGGCGACGGTCGAGATCGTGGCCACCAAGGATCTGCTCCTGCGTCCGGTCCTGCCGCGGTTCCTGGTGGTGGGGGACCAGGCTCAGGTGGGGGCGGTGGTCCACAACAACACCCAGGACGCTCTCACCGTGGCGGTGGAGTGCGCTCTCGAGGGCCTCGAGGGGTCTCCCGAACCCCAGGAAGTCACTGTAGAGGGGGGCGGCAGGCGCCTGGTGACCTGGCTGGTGGCGGCTGAGCACAGAGGGGAGGCCAGCGTCACCGTCTCTGCCTCGGGAGGTTCGCTGTCGGATGCCGTGCGCCTGCGCTTGCCGGTGTACGCCATGACTGTGCCCGAGGTGGTGGCCACTAGCGGTGAGGTGCCGCCTCACGGCGAGGTCTATGAATCGGTAGTGCTGCCGGCCCGCTACACCGAGGGCGAGCTCTCGGTGAGGGTGGAGGCTTCTCTGGTGGCCGGGATGATCCCGGGGCTGGACTTCCTCCGGCACTATCCCTACGAGTGCGTGGAGCAGACGCTTAGCCGGTTCCTCCCTAACGTGGTCACCGCCAAGGCACTGCGGGAGGCTGGGGTCGAGGACATCGAACTGGCGCAGGGTCTGTCCCAGCAGGTCGGCATCGGGCTCCAGCGGCTGTACAACAACCAGCATGGGGACGGCGGCTGGGGATGGTGGTACCGCGATCGGAGCGATCCCTATCTGTCGGCGTACGTGGTACTGGGCCTGGTGAAGGCGCAGGAGGCGGGCTATGCGGTGGATGCCCGGGTGGTGGACCGGGCTACGGCGTTCCTGGTGGCTTCGCTGCATCAGGCTGCCGGGTCCGACAAGCGGGCTCTAGATGCGGACACGCGGGCGTACATATCGTACGTGCTGGCCGAGGCCGGCGAGGGGGACCTGGGAGCCTCAGTGAGGCTGTACGAGGAGCGCTCCAAGCTCAGCAACCGAGGCAAGGCCCACCTGCTCATGGCCCTGGCGGCGCTCAGCCCGGAGGAGGTGCGCCGGCTGGACGTGCTGCTGGATGACCTGGAGGCCGCCGCGGTGCTGAGCGCCACCACCGCTCACTGGCAGGACGAAGTGCAGTGGCGGACCATGGGCACCGATGCGGTGACCACGGCCACGGTGCTGCAGGCGCTTTCCCGCGTCGCGCCCGACCACCGCCTGACGGCGGGTGCGGCCCGTTGGCTGATGTCGGCCCGCGAACGGGGCCACTGGCGGAGCACCTACGAGACCGCCGTCAGCCTCATGGCGCTGACCGAGTTCATGGTGGCCAAGGGAGAGCTGGACGCGGGCTATGCCTGGTCGGTGGCCCTCAACGAGCGGGAACTGGGGTCAGGTACCTTCGATGCCGAGAACCTGGATGAGGCTCAGACCTTGGTGGTAGATGTGGCCCGCCTGCTGGCGCGGGAGCCGAACCTGCTGCGGCTGAGCCGACGCCCGGCCGGGGATAGCGAGGCCGATACGGGTGCGATGTACTACTCGGCCTCGCTGGAGTACTACCCTCCGGCGGATGAGCTCAGGCCGGTGAGCTCTGGGATCACGGTAGCACGGGAGTACAGCCGCGCCGATGGGGGCCAGATCGGCCTGACCTCGGCGGCCATCAACGACACGGTGCGGGTCAAGCTGACCGTCGTGGCTCCGACGGACCTCTATCACGTGGTAGTGGAGGATCCCCTGCCGGCCGGCTGCGAAGGGCTGGACACCAGCCTGCGCACCACCAGCGTGGTGGGGGTGCAGCCCGAGGTGCGGGCGGTAGACGATCCTTGGGGATGGTGGTGGTTCAGCCACACGGAGATGCGGGACGACAGGGTGGTGTTGTTCGCCAGCTACCTGCCCCAGGGGACGTACGAGTACACCTACTACATGCGGGCCAGCATCGCTGGAAACTTCAACGTACGCCCCGCCCGGGCTTATCAGATGTACTTCCCCGACGTCTACGGGCACAGCGACGGGGGCTCGTTCGCGGTGGAGGGGGAATAGGACACTGATATCGCTGATACTACGCAGAGCTCATGCCTCGCGGGGCACCACAGAGAACGAAAACGGTGTCGTAGGGGCAGACCCCCGTGTCTGCCCTCGGGCGGGCAAAGGCGCGTCTGCCCCTACGACACCGTTTCCAGGTCAGGTCACTGCTGATCAGAAGGGCGATATAAAGTCCAGATCAGCGGAAATCAGCGTAGTATCAGCGTCATCTTGCGTTCCAGCCTACTCCATGGGGACCACCTGGCCGTTGGTGGCGTCCACCGCGAGGACGGGCAGTTGGTCGCTTACTTCCAGGTTGTAGATCCACCAGATGGGCTTGCCTAGGTTCGGGTCCATGGCCAGGGCGTAGTCGAGTTCGCTGTCCCCGGGTGGGGAGGCACCCAGGCTATTGAGGTAGACCTGGCGTGCATCGCTCGAGTCGAGCGCAACCGCCTGAAGGTCGAGGGGCTGGGGCTTGGGGCGCTGTCCCAGGGCCTCCGCTTCGGTGGTGCCGGTCACCTTGCCGTCCGCCACCTGGACGTAGAACTCAATCACGTCCTCCGGCCGGCCGAAGCGATAGAACCAACCGGCTTGCGCGGGCATGAAGGGAATATTGCGCTCCATGATGAAGGAGGGCTCTATGCCCAGGAAGTGGGCCTGCTCGCTCCAGCGCTGGGCAGCCTCGGTTGCCAGATCCAGCCAGGCGAGAGCGGGCTGGCTGCGCCCGGTGTCCAGGGGAAGCCCCGGACGGGTGAACGGTATGGGCGACACCGGGCTGACGAAGATGGTCTCCGCCTGAGTGGGGGCCGGCCGGGGAGTGGCGGTGGCAGCGGCGGCCGCCGCGGTCGGCGAAGACAGGGGTGCCGGGGTATCGGTGGGCGGGGGGCTCGAGCGCCCGCAGGCGACCACCAGAAGAGCCAGGGTGGCGAGCAGGGCGATAGTTCTAGACCGCATGGAGAGGTGCTCCTTCCGAGAGAGGTGGGCGGTAGTATAGTGCGGCGTATGGCGAAGGGCCACCGGTCAGGCCGGTGGCCCTTTCGAGAGCCTTCGCTGGCTCGATCAGGCGACTACGGAGCCGGAACCGCAGTGTAAGCCAGGAGGTAATCACCCGGCGTGGCGGCGTAGCGGTCGTCGCTGTTCTCATTCACCACCACCACTAGGGGCTGGCCATTGGTGGATGTGACTGTGGCCGAGACGCTGCTGCCGTCGGGGAGAGGATCACCGGCGCCGGTGAGCTGGATGAAGTTGTAGGTGCCGTTCGGGGGCACATTGCTGGCGCTGCGG
The DNA here is from genome assembly GCA_013178015.1 of Anaerolineae bacterium. Lineage (NCBI taxonomy): Bacteria > Bacillati > Chloroflexota > Anaerolineae > Anaerolineae bacterium. The sequence goes on along the minus strand of JABLXR010000001.1, from coordinate 158,247 downwards.
CTGTGGCCGGTGGAGTAGGTCACGGTAATGTTGGCGGCACTGCTGCCCACATTCTGCACCGTCACGGCGGAGAACCAGCCGTAGAAGGCCTTCAACACCACCGGGGCATTCACAGTCACGGCGGCCTGGGTGGGCGCGTTGTAGCTTGCCAGCAGCCCCTTGGCCTTGTCCTCCTGGTTCACCAGGACCACGATGCTGCGGCCATTGGTGGATTCGACTCGGGCGGAGAAGATGCCATTGGTGTTGCCCGAAGGCAGATTGGGATTGTTGGGCTGGTAGTACTCGACCGAGGTGCGCGGAGCCAGAGTCCTGGTTTCCACCTGACCGTTGGAGTACGTCACTCGGATCTGAGCATCGGTGGTGTCAATGTTCTGGACGGTGAGTGAGCTCACAAAGCCGTAGTAGTTGTTGAGGAGCGACGGAGCGTAGGCTGAGGTGGTGCCGGTGGTGTAGGCGTTGTAGTCGGAGTACTCGCCGTGCATGGCGGAGCTCCAGATGTTGCACACCCCCACCAAAGCGGTGTTGGACTCCACCTGAACCGAGTAGCGGCCCTGAGAGCCAGAGGGTAGCGGGGCTATGTCCTGGAGAGCGAAAACACGCGACCCGTTGCCGGGGATCGTGCCTGTAGCCGTGTGAGCTAGGGCGCCGGCGTTGTTGTAGAAGCGCATGGTCACGTTGGCCTGGGTGGCCTCAGTGTTCTGCAGCACCAGCTCCGACCAGAACCCGTAGTAATCCTTGTAGGTGCCCGGGAAGTACAGAAGGGTGCCGGCCGCGGTGGCATCAATGCCGTTGTAGGCGCCGGCGGTGCTGGGGTTGGTGGAGCTGGAGTTAGCCACCACCAGCAGCGGCACGTTGCTCTGGATGACGGCGCTGTACTGGCCGTCAGGCAGGCCCGTGACGTCGGCCGGCACGAACAGAGAACGGGAGCCGCCGTCCGGGATGGCGGAGGCGAGCGGAAAGCTCAGTTCCAGGTTGCCGTCGGCGCTGTAGAAGTTGATGGTCACGTTGGCAGCCTGACCATCGTCGGTAGGGTTCTGGATGTTGATGCTGCTCACCCAGGTGCCCGGGGCCTTGGTGGTGGTGCTGCCCTGGGCCAGCGCGCCCATGGGAAGGAACGCGACCAGTAGTGCAACTACCATGGCGAACGCTAGAGCTTTGCCGATGCGGGATGACATATCAGACCTCCAGTTCTGGATGGCACGATGGCCTCGTCTTGTGGGGTCACTGTATCCGGCCCTGCGAGACGCAGCAATACCACTTTGGTGGTACTGCTAGCGTATCGGAAGGGTTAGCTGCTTTCGTCTGGGTGACGGCAGAACCGCATGGCCGCGGCCATCAGGTCGTCGGGGGAGCCGACGTCGAGGTATGACCCCTCGGTGAAGGGATGGCAGGTGACGGTGAGGCCTGATTGAGCGGCTGAGGTGAAAGCATCGCCCAGAAGAAGCTCGCCCTGATTCTGGGCGCGTGCCCGATCGCAGAACTCGCCCAGGAAGGAGGTGAAGGCAGAACCCCAGCAGGCGATCCCCCACATGTACTGCAGGCTACTGGCGCGGGGTTTGTCCACGCATCGCACCAGACGCTGTCGCGCGTCCAGCTCCACCATGCCGAACCGCCAGGGCTCCGAGGTGGCGAACAGCCCCAAGGTGAGGTCGGCACGACGCTCCCGGTGATGGCGGAGGAGAAGGGCGAAGCAGTCGGGAGGCTCGATGATGGTGTCAGGCATGCCAAACAGGACGGTAGCATCGCCCAGCCAGGGGCGGGCCAGGTCCAGGGCGGCGGGCATGCCAGTGGGGTGCTCCTGCACCAAATAGGCCATGCTCACGCCGTGAGCGCTTCCGTCGCCGTAGAAGCGCAGTATGTCTGCCTTGCTCGAGTTCACGATCATGAATATGCGGCTGGCACCGCCGCGCACTAAGGCTTCCACCAGGTACTCGCTCACCGCCTTGGGGGACAGCTTGCGGATGCCGTTGACGTCCCGCCAGCGGAAACCGATGGGGAATAGCTCCTTGCTGGAGGGTAGGGGCGCCACCCGAGTGCCGGCCCCCGCTGCCGGGATAAGCCCCACCAGATCGCTCACGTCTCCCCCCTCTGCCTCAGGAGTAGTTGGCACGCAGCGGCGGTGGCCAGGCCGCACAGCCAGGTACCCAGGATGAGCACTAGCCGCGCAGCCACGGACAGCAGCCCCGCCGTGACCATGCCGGCCGTGGATGACAGGGCCCCGGCCAGGGCGAACTCCCGGAGGAAGCCCAGGCCGCCCAGTGCCACCGAGCCCAATATGCCGGCGACGGAGGCGGCCACCCAGGTACCATACAGCAGCGGACGCGCCGGAAGCGATGCCCCGATGGCCGTGCCCAGGCACTCCAGGTAGAGTCCCCCGACCAGCCAGACTGCCACGTAGGTGACGGTCATTGCCAGAATGGTGCCGGAGGGCAGGCGGGCAAGTGCGGCTACCCGCTCGGCCAGTGTCCCCCGCCCTAGGCGACGCACGACGCTGGCTCCCACACGCGAGAGACCACGGCGGGCCGGAGGCAATATGGGTGCTGCTACTAGGACGGCACCCGGGAGGAGCCCCCAGGGCCAGACCAGCAGGGCCAGGGCTAGGCCCGCGCCGGTGCATAGCTGAATCGCTAGCTCGACCCCCACGGCCAGCGCGGCGCCCGAAGCCGCGCCGTCCGGGCGGTAGAGGAGCAGCCGGCTGGCGGTGGACCAGTAGAAGGCACCGGGCAGATTACGCGTCAAGGCGGACACGCTGAACCGCAGCACGTCACGGAGCCAGCCGCCGTCGCCCACCAGGTCACGGGTGAGGAGGTGCCAAACGCCGGCTTGAGCCCAGTGGTTGAGGGCGACGAGGGCCAGAGCAGCGGCCAGTCGGTTCCACCGGAGGTCTGGCCTGGCGGAGACCAGAGTCCGTGCGTCCGCGCTAGTAGCGGCGGCGGCGAAGGCCAGGGAGGCCAAGGCCAACAGGCCGACGGCCAGGGGCAACAGCCATCGGCGGCGAGCAGCGAGCACCTCAACCCTCGCGCACGGCCAGCGTGGTCAGGCTCGACACCAGCCGCAACCGGCCCAAGACCCAGAAGAAGGGTGCTTCGGCCAGGCGCAGCGGGAGGGAGAAGATGGCTATCTCCATCCACCCCGGGGCTCGTCGGCTCCGGAGCCAGAAGCGCAGGCTGGTATTGAAGGCGAAGAAGGCGCCGGCGGGGGCCGTCACCTGCACCACGCGGAAGCCTCGGGACCTGAGTAGGTCGGCAAGGGCATCCTGGCGGAAGACGTTGAGGTGGCGGGGCAGTTCGTATCCTACCCAGTAGGGCCCAAAGAGCCGGGCATCCAGGCTGCCCCGATTCGGAGTTGAGAGCGCCAGGAGCCCCCCAGGACGGAGCACGCGATAGGCCTCTGCCACAGCCCACCCTGGGTCGTACAGGTGCTCCAGTACCTCCCAGAGCGTGACCACGTCGGCCGACTCGTCCGGCAGGGACGCCTCTTCCCAGCGGGCCCGGACGACCTCGGCCCCCGCCCGGGCGCAGGCCGACGCGGCCTCTGCGTTCGGCTCGACGGCGATAGCCCGCCACTGAGGCCGGGCGGCCACCTCGGCCACGAACCCGCCCGCGCCGCTACCCACGTCCACCAAGACCCCTCCGGGGATGTGACGCTCGATGAGGCGCAGGCGCTTGCGGTGGCCGTATCCCCTGTCGGCCCGCGCCAGCCGGTTACGCGTCTGCGGGGCCTGGTGCTGGTCATAGTCACCCTGGTAGAAACGAGACATCACCTCGGGCAGGGGGCGGGGGTTGAGGTAGTGATGACCACAGCGGGCGCACCGGCAAACAGTGAAAGTGCCTTGGTGGGCGAGGTTGAGGTCGGTGCGACGCACAACCACCCGGCCCTCGGGCTCCCCGCAGAGGGGACAGGTAGTGGTCTCGAAGCCTTCCGGCAGCTCTACGCCCGAGTCAGTCATGGCCGCGCCACGATTCTAGCACGCCCTCCAGGTAGGGACGCACCCGGCCGCAGTTGCCCTTGGCCGTCTCCCGCAGGGCGAACCAGGCCGTCATCAGGGCCAAGTTGGTGAGAGTACTGTGCTTGCGGTAGAAGCGCACCGAGCTTCGCCCCATGGTCCGCCACCAGCGGGCAGGGCGGGCGTCCTTCTGGGTGCTCACGGACACCTTGTGGTAGACGAGCGCATCGGGAGCAAACCCGATCGCGAGCCCGACCTGCCGCAGGCGAGCGGAGAAGTCCCAGTCGTCGTAGTAGAAGAAGTAGCCCTCATCGAAGAGGCCCACCTGGCGCAGGGCTTCCAGGCTCACGAAAAGGGTACAGGACGGAGCGTAGTCCAGGGCGAAGGGCTGGGAGTACTCCGGGCCGTCAGGCCGATCCAGGCCGATCATCTTGACGCCGGGAGGGAAGCGGCGCCAGCGCCCCCCGGCGCACCAGAGCCGGGAGTGGTCAGCGTAGTGAAGGATCTTGGGCATGAGCATGGCCGGCCGAGGCGGTTCTCCCGCCCGACGTTCCAGCGCCCCCAGCGCTCCCCGGTCGAAGGTCACGTCGTTGTTGGTGATGAGCACGTGGGTGGCCCCTGGCGGCACCCCGGCGCGCACCCCGTAGTTGTATCCCCCGGCCACGCCGAGGTTCTCCCCGCTTGACAGCACACGTACCGATGGGAACCGGGCGCGGACGGCCTCAGGAGTGCCGTCGGTGGAGCCGTTGTCGGCTACCACCACCCACTCGGGTGCTGGCCGCAGGGCCAGGAGGGAGTCCAGGCACTCCAGGGTGTCGTCCACGTGGTTCCAGGCCAGAACCAGGGCGCAGGTCTTCATAGGGGGCTAACCCAGCTCGTACAGATGGACGAAGCGGTGCACCAGTCGGTCCCAGTAGTAGCTCTCAGCGGCGGCCAGAGCGGCCCGGGAGCGCTCCTGCCTGTCGGCTGGGTCGTCCAGGGCAGCCACTATGCCCTCGGCCAGGGCCTGAGCGTCGCCGGGAGGCACGAAGTAACCCGCTGCTCCCTCGCCCAGGGTGGCGATCCGGTCGCCCACGTCGCTGGTCAGAGTGGGAGTGCCGACCGCCATGGCCTCGACTAGTTTCAGGGGTGCCCGAGCCCGGTGTGCCGGATCGTCGCGGGCCGGGTCCACCGACAGGTCGGCGGTCTGCAGCCAGGCCAGGGCCTCCTCGGGTCCCACCGCACCTACGAACAGGGCCCTCTTGCCGATGCCCAGTTGCTGGGCCCGCTCCCGCAGTGCAGGAGCATCTTCGCCCCCGCCCACGAGCACCAGCCGGAGCTGGGGACGTCGCTGGGCGGCCAGGGCAAAGCTGTCCAGCAGCAGGTCCACGGCGTGATTGGCGAGGCTGAGGCTGCCAACGTACACGACTAGAGGGCCGTCCTGCAAGCCGTGCCGACGGCGCAGCTCGGCGCCCAGGCCAGACGGCAAGGACTGCACCCTCCGGCGGTCCACTCCATTGGGTACCAGCACCACGCGCGCTTCGGGCACGCCTAGAGAGCGGACCCGGGCGGCACTGACGCTCGTATTGACGCTAACGGCCCGAGCCCGGCGGACCAGCCCGTCCTCCACCCGGGCCACCAGTGAGCGCTGCCAGCCTCGCTGGAAGTTGTTGGAGCCGGCTTCGTGGTCGTCGCAGTCCACGTAGACGCGCCCATTCCGCCACCACCCCGGCCGGGCCAGCGTAGCCAGGCCGTTGATGGGCTGGGCCTTAGCGATGTGGAGGGCGTCGGCTTCCACATCTCTCAGGGCGACGGCCATGGCGAGGGCGGCTCGGCCGGCGACCCAGGGCAGCATCCAGGCGGGGAAGTAGGTCTTGGTTCCCGCCCGCTTGCGCACGTGCATCTGAGCCACGTAGAGGACGTGGACCCCGTCGCGCGAGAAACGCCGCTGGTGGCAGGCGGCCAGGTCGGGATGAAGGCAGACCAACGTCACCCGGTGGCCGAGCCGTGCCAGCTCACGGGCCAGGGGCCAGTAGCGACCCCGACCCGACGGGTCATCGAGGCTCTGTGGGATGGCGAAGATCAGACGCATTCCCGGCCACACTTTCCAGCAGTTCCACCAGGCCCCGCCAACTGAAGCGCTCCTTTCGCTCGCTCACCCCTCGTTCCAGCGTTGGGCCCAGGCCCAGGTTGTAGAAGCGTCGCAAGGCGCAGGCGAGGTCGTCCGGGTCGCCGGGGCGAACCAGTAGACCGTTTACGCCATCTTCCACCACGTCGGGCAGCCCGCCTATGGCCGTGGTGATCACCGGCTTGCCGGCCCCGAAGGCCAGCTGCGCCACAGCGCTCTGCGTGGCCGAGAGGTAGGGCAGGACGACCGCATCGCAGGCGGAGAGGTAGGGGGCCAACTCCTCATTGGGCACGTATCCCGAGCGCCAGGTTACGCAACCAGCGATGCCGAGCTCACGGGCCAAGGCCCGGTACTCCTCGAGCGGCTCCCAAAACTCGCCCGCCACCAGCAGGCGAACGTCCCGTTGGGGGAAGGCTCGCGCCAGGGCGGCGAGTAGTATCCGCAGGCCCTTGTACGGGCGAACCAGCCCCAGGAAGAGGAGCACTCGCCCCTCGCTGATGCCGAGGAAGGCTCTGGCCTCGTCCTGAGGGGGCAGTTCTGAGAGCAGGGCGGAGTAGGTGGGGATGGGGTGCACCTCGACGGGTGGACGTAGGCCGAGGGCGCCCGCTTTCTCCCGCTCCTCTTGGGAGTGGACCACGAGCGCGGAGGCGGCACTCAGAGCCCACCGCACGGCGGCGCGGTCCCAAGCTCGTGGCTCGTGGGGCATCACGTTGTGGCACACGAAGACGGTGCGCGTTCGGCCGCGCGAGAGGAGCCGCGCCAGCGAGCCCAGTGAAGGAGCCCAGAAGGGCACCCACCATTGGGCCACCACCAGGTCAGGGCGGAACTGCTGTACTTCGCGGGCTACCGTTCGCCAGGTCCAGGGCAGCAGGGGGTCCAGGGAGAACCGGGCGGGCACGGCCAGGGGATGGGCACTGGGGTCGCGGTCGGTGTGGCCCGGGTAGAGCCAGCGTGGGTACTGGCGACGAAAGGAGAACACCCGCACCTCGTGGCGCTCGGCCAGGGCCGAGGCCAGGAGGGCGGTGTAGTGGGCAATGCCTCCGCGGTAGGGGTGCACGGGCCCTACCAGAGCGAATCTCACCGCGTCTTTCTCACGATCAGGTCCGCCAGAAGCCCGAGGGCACCGATCTGGATGGCGGTCAGGAAGATCATCAGGGTGATGGCGGGGACGTAGAAGCTGCGGTAGACGATGAAGTCGCGCAGCAGCTTGACCACAGCGATCACGAACAGCACCAGCGTGGCAGGCAGGAAGATGCGCAGGGGGTTGAAGTACATGACGCTGCGCACCACCAGCGAGATGTAGTTGTAGGTGTCACGGATGGGGTGGAAGGAGGAGCGGCCCTTCCGCGGGAAGTAGTCTATGGGCATGAAGGCCACGCTCATGCCGTTGCTCAGAGCGGCGATGGTGATGGTGCTCACCCACGAGTGAGTGTTGGGCAGTATGTTGCGGAACTCCTGCCAGACTTCTTTGCGGAAGGCACGCATGCCCGAGTTGAGGTCGGGGATGTCGGTCTGAGTCAGATAGCAGGCCAACTTGCGGATGAACCACTTGGCCGAGCTGCGCAGGAGACGAACGGTGCCGGCCTCTCGACGGCGGGCACCGATCACCATATCGTGGTTGCCCTCGATGAGCGTGGCGAACATCTGGGGAAAGTCGCGCACGGGGTAGGTGCCGTCTCCGTCGGTCATGCCCACGACTTCACCCCGAGCTGCTTGAGTGCCCGTGTTACGGGCGGCGCCAGTGCCCCGGTTCTGAGGGTGCTGCAGTAGCCGCACCCAGGGCCGCTCCCGGACCACCTCGGCGGTCCGGTCGCGGCTGCCATCGTCCACCACGATAACCTCGTAGGAGTAGGGGCTGGCGTCCATAGCCTCCCGGATGGAATCCAGGTCGGCGCCGATGGCCGCCTCCTCGTTGTACGCAGGAATGACTATGCTAACCTGAACGGAGTCACCGATCGCCTCTGGCTCCTGCACTGGCCCCCTCCTGCACGGTCACGGGGCACAGTCTAACGCAAACACCAGGGCGCCGCCATCCCGGTGTAGGAGGTGGAAGCGGGGGTGGTTCAAAAGCCTGTCGGCGGGGATGGGGCCACCCACAGAGCCTACGAACACGTGAGTGATACCGGCGTCGCAGAAGGCCTGACGCGCTTCGTCGGAGGTGGGATCCTCGGCGCTCAGGCGCGACAGAAGCTGAACCTGAGTCACGTAGCCAGGGGAGACCACCTCGGTGCCGTAGTTGATGACGGGAACAGACGCTGCCCGGCCGGTCGCCAGGGGTAGCCACCAGCCCGCGTCCGATCCCACCACCACGCCCCCCTCGCCGGAGGCAGAGAAGGAGTTCACCAGGAACCGGGCCTGTTGGGGCGTGTGGGCTCGAACCCAGTCGAAGGCGCGCACATCCTCCTCTCGGACGAGGACGTAGGTGTTGTCCACCAGATCGCCATGGGAAGCGAACCCGGCCGCCAGGCCCAGCAGGAGCACGGCCCCCAGCAGGAGGCGCTCGCTGCCAGGCGACCGGGCCCGGCGCAGGAGTCCTTCCAAGGCCATGCCCACGCCAAGCGACAGGGGCAGGTAGAGGGCCATAAAGACCGAGATGAAGGTGATCAGACTGAGGCTACGCAGACCGGTGCGGTAACCGTTAGCTGCCGCCGTGAGTGCCAGTAGCCACACGGCCAGGGCCAAGACCTGACGGCGCCACCGCCTCAACCCCAGCCCGACGCCTATGGCTGCCAGCGCCAACACCCAGGGGGAAACGTAGTCCCAGAGCCGGGGCACGCCGAAGTAGGCGCCCACGAACCCCTCGGCGTAGCTTACTGGAGCCAGAGTGGCGACCCGGCGCTGCACGGAGAGGACATGCCGGACCCAGGGAGCGCTCAGTGCCACCCCCACTGCGGCCGCGCTTGCAGGCAGCACCAGGTGCCTCCAGCGACGGCCATCTCCGGGTAGCGCGATCGCGGCCAGCCCGCAGAAGAGGCCTAGGGCGAAGATGAGGACCCGGTAGTGGACGAACACCAGGCCGGCTACCGACAGGGCCAGTAGGGCGGCCGCGCGCACCCGGGCGGGACGGCGTTCGACGGTAGCCAGACCCAGATAGGCCAGCAGCGGCAGCAGGACCTGCCCTCCCAGCTGGGGGTCGCGGCTCCAGTTGAGATAGTACTGGGGCATCAGGGTCAGCATCCCGGACGCCAGGGCAGCGCCCAGCCCCACGCGCCGGTCGCGGAAGAGGGCCAGTGCCAGCAAATACAGGCTCAGCGGAGTCACGGCATTGAGGAACCGCTCGGTCCAGAAGACGGCCCACCAGGGCTCTACCGGGGTGAGCCAGGCCACGGCCGCCGCCCAGGAGTGGAACCCGAAGTGATAGGAGAAAGTGGCGCTGGTGGGGATGAAGGGCTCCCAGTTGGGCGGGATGCCGCCGCGCACCAGGATGAGGGCGGTAGCGGCGGTGTGGTTGACTGCGTCGCCCCAGAGGGGCCAGGTTGCCTCCCGTGCCTGCCACCAGCGCAGGACCAAAGTGGCCAGCAAGATGATCAGCAGAGCCAGGCTGTCAACGCCTAGGTCGAGGTTGACCACGTAAGCAGAGGAACCGACGCTTGGCGCAGTCCGGCGAATGAGCAGGAGCAGCATGGCGAGCCCGGTCACGGTCACGTAGGCGGCTACTGCCGTGCCCGTCAGGCGCAGGCTGAGCGCGGAGGAGAGAGCGATGAGGACGGGCCAGGCGGCTAGACCGAGAAGGGTGCGGACGGCCGCGCGGGTCCAGGCGTCCTCATGCCAGAGGGGCGGGTAGAGACTGCCCAGGAGGTAACCGGCCGGGTACGAGAGAAGAGTCAGGGCCAGGAGCGACTGGAGCGCGATCAGGCGGCCACCTCCGGTAGTCCCTCCGCGCGATCAGGCCGGCGGGTCGTCAGTCCCCGGGTTTTCCCTGCCTCTCGAGCAATCCGTAGAGCAGGATCCCCGCCAGGATGGCCGTACCGGCGACCAGGCCCGTGCCTATCACCGCGTAGGCCAGCAGCCGGGGTACGGGCCCTACGGCGTAGCGCCAGGCCAGCAGGCCGCAAGCGCTGAGCAGAAAGAGCAGGCCTAGGCCCATGGCCGCCATGCTGGCCTGAAGCAGACGTTGGCGGTGCATAGCCTGCGCCGACCTCCTCAAGGCTGCGCGGCCAGCCCGCTTTCACGGGTCGCCGGCACCAGGTAACATCTTCGGCCTTGCCGCGGAGTGGAGCCAAACTTATCACTCAGGCGAGTCCAAGGTCAAGACGTTGCCGCAGGGAGCCGCCTCCGCCATAATCGCGGCGGGACGGTTCATCGGGCGTTCCGGGCCCGGTGCCAGTTGGCCACAAGGGCAGGTAGGCAATGACCCACAGAGAGGTACCACCCATCCTGGTGGTGGCGGGCTACTCCGACAGCGGCAAGACCACGCTCATAGAGCGGCTGGTACCCGAGTTGCGGCGTCGCGGCCTTCGCGTAGGGGTGGTGAAGCACCTGGGCAGCCACTTCGACCTCGATTCGCCCGGTAAGGATACCCATCGCTTCTGGGAGTCGGGGGCCGACTCGGTGGGGGTGTTGGCGCCGGATCGAACGCTGGTGATGTGGCGGGATGCCAACGCGGACCTCAAGGCCCTGGCCAGCCTGATGCCCGTGGACCTGGTGTTAGCCGAAGGCTTCAAGTCGGGCTCCGGTCCCCGAATCCTGGTGACCGGGGGGAGGGCCGATGCCGGCGCGCAATGGGGGCGGGGGCGAGAGGTGATCGCCGCGGTAGGTGGGGCGGAGGCGGAGGGGCCGTGGCCAGCGCACTCCCCTGACGACATAGCGGGAGTAGCGGATCGGGTAGAGGCGTGGCTGCTCAGCCTTCGAGACGCGCGATGATGGCCGTGCCGGCCAGGTGCCACGCAGACAGCCACAGGACCAGAATGCCGAGAGCCATCCCCAGAGCCAGATGAACCAGGTCGTGGCTCCGCCGCCGGGACGTGGGCACGCCCTGCTGGTGGCGACCGTTCCGGCTGCCTACCATGCCCAGCGCCAGGTACGACATGAGGAGAGAGGAGCCGCCGTAGCTGACGAGGGGGAGAGTGACGCCCGTGAGGGGTAGCAGGCCGCTGGTGCCGCCCGTGATGAGGACCGCCTGACCGATCAGGAGGGAAGCGACGCCCGTGGCCAGGAGGGCTTCCAGATGGGTGCGCGCCTGGAGATACGTCTGCCGGATCTGAGCCAGTAGCACCCCGTACAGACCCAGAGTCAGCAGAGTGCCCGCCAGCCCCAGACGTTCCCCTATGGGGGCGATGATGCTATCGGTGTGGGCGGCGGGGACGTGCACCGTGTCTGGCGCCAGCAACCCGCGGCCGAGCGCTCCTCCGGCTGCCAGCGCTCGCAGGCTCTGCACCACGTGGTAGGAGGCGCCGGTGGGGTCGCTCCAGGGGTCGAGCCAAGTGATGAACCGCAGGCGGACATAGGGCAGCAGAAGGTAAGCCACGCTTCCGGCCGCGGCGAGAGCGACGATGCCCAGAACCAGCCCCTTCCAGCGGCCAGTGGCGGCGAAGATCATGAGTGCGCCCACGCCGGCGACCACGAACGCGGCCCCAAGGTCGCCCTGAGCCGCCAGCACCGCCAGGCTGACGCCGATGGCCGGCAGAACCCAGGACCGACGACTGCCGGAGCTTGGTCTTGCTAGCGTCAAGGCCAGGAGGAGGGTGAGAGAGAGCTTGAGCAGCTCCGAGGGCTCGAAGTAGAAGGGCCCGACGGCCAACCACTGCTTGTGAGGACCACCCGACGGGTTGACGCCGACGACGAAGGTGAGCAGCACCAGTGCCAGTGCCAGCGAGAACAGCGGCACGCTCAGGCGGTCGAGCCGGTCTTCGTCGCCGGCGCACAGAGCTACCCCGGAGTAGGCGCCTAGAGAGAGCAAGGACCAGAAGCACTGGAGGTAGGCGAAGGCGGGGGCCTCCACGGCCAGCACGAAGAGCCCGATCAGGTTGAGGGCCAGGGCGGTGGGGAGGAGGAGGAAGCGCGTAGCCGGCGCCGCCCGGATGAAGACGACGCCGATCGTGGTGGCAGCCAGCGGTACCATCAGCATCAGCAGGGCCAGGCCCGAAGAGATGGCAGCTTCCTGGGCCAAATACGTGGTGATGGCCACAGCTGCCAGGGTCTCCAAGCCAAGGGCGACGACTAGCAAGGATCGAAGTCGTTCGCCCGACCAGGCGTGCAGCACGGCGATGGGCTTGCTACTGGTGTTGGCCAAGGATGAGCGACAACCTCTCCTGGGTCTCCGGTGGCACCAGATCGAGATCGGTCATGATAGCGTTCTTGAGGGCATCGCGGCACGTACTCTCGCACTCGAGAGGAAACCGATCAGCCAGGAGGCGGATGGCCTGGCGGGCGATGCCGATATTGGCCTGCAGGTTGGCCACAATGGCCTCCACCGTCACCGGCTCTTCCGTCTCGTGCCAGACGTCATAGTCGGTCACGTGGGCCATGCAGGCGTAGCAGAGTCCCGCCTCGCGGGCTAGTTGGGCTTCGGGGGAGGCGGTCATGCCGATTATGTCCGCGCCCCAGGAGCGGAACGCGTGCGATTCGGCCTTGGTGCTGAAGCGCGGGCCCTCGATGGTGATGAAGGTTGCCCCTTCATGGACGGTGGCGCCGCGCACTTGCCGAATGACCTCAGCCAGTACTCGGCTCAAGTGCGGGCAGAAAGGATCGGCGAAACCTATGTGGGCGACGATGCCGTGGCTGAAGAAGGTGTTGGGCTGGCGCAGTCGGGTGAAGTCTATCAGCTGATGGGGGACGACGACGTCTCTTGGCCGAAGCTCTTCCCGAAGGCTCCCGCAGGCGCTGACCGATACCACGTGAGTGACTCCAAGCGACTTGAGGGCCCAGATGTTGGCGCGGGAGTTTAGCTCGGTGGGGCTGATGCGGTGCCCACGCCCATGACGAGGGAGGAAGGCCACGGATGCCGGGCCTAGCCGGCCGAGGATGATGGTATCCGAGGGCGGGCCGAAGGGTGTATCCACTGAGACTTCGGTCACGGAGCCCAGTCCCTCGATGTCGTAAAGGCCACTTCCACCGATGATCCCCAGTTCCGCGTCGGGCATTGATCTCTCCTGCCTGGCTGCCACGGCAGAACCGGCCCAGCCGGCGCTGATGGGCCGCACCCCATGGCCGGGTGACCGGTCGCCGCGATAAGAAGGCCGCCGGCCGGTTGCGGCGGATCGCGCAATCGTGCGGCGGCCACGCTCAAGCTGCGATTGTAGGCAACCGAAGCGGGATGGTCAAGCGGGAGTCGGGCGCGCCGTCCCCCGCCAGTGCCTACCGCGCCTCGGGCGCGGATACCTCAAGAGGAGACTGGAACCTGCGAGGATGCTGGCGCCTTGCCCTTCTAGCCGGCCGAAGAGCCGGTGAGCAGAGCACCTGCGTCCGACTGCCGGCTGAACACACTCCTCCCGCCGATCCTGAGCTCTTACATCCTGAGGCCTCAACCATGCCTGGCGTCGCTCCGAGCCATGGGGTAAGATAACTAGAGTACCCACAAGGAGGATGGACCTACCCGTGAGTCAGGCGAGCCAGCGCCCGGCCGGCGTGAGCACTCCGCGCCTGGTGAACCAGAGCGAGGAGGAGTTCGCCCGATTACTGGACTATTACCAGATCGAGTGGCAGTACGAACCGCGCTCGTTCCCGTTGAGGTGGGACGCGGAGGGCCAGGTGGTGGAGGCCTTCACCCCTGACTTCTACCTACCTCAGGAGGATCTCTACATCGAGCTGACTACCATGCGGCAGAGCCTGGTGAACCGCAAGAACCGCAAGCTCCGCCGTCTCCGGGAGCTCTACCCCGAGATCAACATCAAGCTCCTGTACCGGGGCGACTATCAGGCACTGCTAGCCAAGTACGGCATCGCTGAAGAGACGGAAGAGGTGTAGCCGCACCCTCAGGTGAAGCCCTTCATGCTTGACGAGGCCATTTCCGAGGTCGTCCTTTCCCAGGAGCAGATAGCGCACCGGGTGCGGGAGTTGGGCGAAGAGATTGCCGCAGACTATGCTGATTTGGAGCCCGTACTGGTAGGCATCCTGAAAGGGATGTTCATCTTCATGGCTGACCTGGTGCGCGCCATCCCGATCTCCCTGGTGGTGGACTTCATGGCCATCTCGAGGTATGGCCCCACTGCAAAGACGAAAGGTGTGGTTCGCATCGTCAAGGACCTGGACGTCAGCATCACCGGGCGGCATGTCCTCTTCGTCGAGGACATCATAGATACAGGCATGACCCTGAACTACATCCTGAAGACGCTGTCGGCGCGGCGTCCGGCAAGCCTGAAGGTGTGTGCGCTGGTGGACGTACCGCGTCGCCGCATCATTGACCTTCCCATTGCTTACCGGGGCTTCACCATCGAAGATGGGTTCCTGGTCGGGTACGGCCTAGATTACCGCGAGCGGTATCGCAATCTGCCGTATATGGCTATGCTGGGCCAGGGGCGGCGGCCATGAGAGTGACACGTGATGCGTGGATACGTAATAAGCGGCGACCGACGGACGGCTGAGGCTACACCTCCTGCGGCCATCAGCTATCACTCTTCACGCATCATCTAGTGGTGGCGGTTCACGGTGAACCGCCAGACGATGATGTCCTCGTGGGGGGCTATGCCCGCCTTGCGCATGGCGATGCTCAGTTGCTGCTCTGAAGTCTCTACCCCCTCCAGGTCGGGGAGCAGTAGGCCGCGCCGCCATCCGGATTGGACGATGACTCCGTACCGCTTGGGGTCTAGATCCTCCAGGGAGTAGACTCTCTCTGGCGGTGAGAGCACGTCCACCGAGATGACCAGGTCGTCCAGCTCCTCCGGGCAGACGGGGGGGAAGCGAGGGTCGCGCGTGGCGGCACTGACGGCGTTCTGGATGATCTCGCAGGCCAGGTTGGGGGTGGTGGGCTCGAACGTGCCTATGCAACCTCGCAGGCTTCCGTCGCGACGGTGAATGGACACGAAAGCCCCGGCGCGTCCCTGCAACTGGGGCGGGATCTCCGCGGGGGGCTCGATCAACTCGCCCCGTTCCACGTAAGCGCGAATGGCTTGTTCTGCCAGCTTGACCGGCGCGCTGGTTCCGGTCATGCGAACCTCACGTCCTCACTCCAGTGCCGGGTCTCTCTCGCGGCGGCGCCGTATGCGCGCCAGCGGGGCTAGCACCTCGGCCAGCGTAGGCTGACCGATCTCCTGCAGCTCGTAGCGGACCCGTTCGATAGGACGGCTGACCTGCAGCACCCGGCTCAGGTCTATGGGGGTGGCGGCGATGATGAGATCGGCCGGCGTGCGCTCGATGGTTTCCTGCAACTCGTGCATCTGCCGGGGGCCGTAGCCCATGGCCGGGAGCGTGGGGCCAAGGTTGGGGTAAGCGCGGAAGGTGTCGGCGATAGAGCCTACCGCGTAGGGGCGGGGATCCACCAGTTCCGCGGCGCCGAATCGCCGCGCTGCCACCACCCCGGCGCCGAAGGCCATGCCCCCGTGGGTGACGGTCGGTCCGTCCTCCACCACCAAGACCTTCTTGCCCCGTATCATAGCGGGGTTGTCCACGGCGATGGGAGAGGCAGCCTCGATGATCTGCGCAGTGGGGTTGATGGAAGCGACGTTGTCGCGTACGGCATCAATGTCGGCGCGGGAGGCGCTATCGACTTTGTTGATGACCACGCAGTCCGCCATGCGCACGTTGGCCTCACCCGGGTGGAAGCGAAGCTCGTGGCCCGGCCGGAGAGGATCCACCACTACGATGTGCAGGTCGGGACGGTAGAAAGGCAGATCGTTGTTGCCACCGTCCCACACGATGATGTCGGAATCCGCTTCGGCCTGTTCCAGTATGGCGGCGTAGTCTATGCCGGCATAGACGGTGTGGCCTCGCTCTATGTGGGGCTCATACTCCTCGCGCTCCTCGATGGTACACGCGTGCCGGTCCAGGTCATCCAGGTTGGCGAACCGCTGGACGCGCTGACGGGTCAGGTCTCCGTAGGGCATAGGGTGGCGGACCACCGCTATCCGTCGTCCCCAGGCGGCCAGGATGTCACATACGCGTCTGGTGGTCTGGCTCTTGCCCGAGCCCGTTCGGGCGGCGCAGACCGACACGACCGGGCGAGAGGATCTGAGCGCGGTGGAGTCCATCCCCATGAGGCGGAAGTCAATCCCGACGGCCAGGCACCGGCTGGCCAGGTGCATCACCTCTTCGTGAGAGACGTCGCTGTAGGCGAAGACTGCCTCCTGAGCCCCGAGCTCACGGATCAGGGCCTCCAGTTCGGACTCGGGATGGATGGGGATGCCTTCGGGGTAGAGGGGCCCGGCCAGATCCGGTGGCAGGAGGCGACCGCTGATGTTGGGTATCTGGGTGGCGGTAAAGGCAACCACTCTGACGCTGGGGTCATCGCGGAAGGCGACGTTGAAGTTGTGGAAATCGCGGCCGGCGGCGCCAAGGATGATCACCTTCTTCTCGGGCATGTGGCGGTCTCCGTAGGCTCTACGCCAGACGGGCGAGCTGCACTCCCAACTCGTAGAGCAGCACCATTGGAGTCATCACCACCATCATGGTGACTGGGTCAGGGGTGGGAGTGACGATGGCCGCCACGACGGCCAGGATCACGACGGCATAACGCCTGCCGCTGGCGAGCTTCTTATGGTCCACCACCCCTAGCTTGCTGAGGAAGTAGATGAGCAGAGGGGTCTCGAACACGAGGCCCACCCAGAACATGAGGGTAGTGACGAAGTCAATATAGCGCTGCACCTGGTAGGTGGGCGAGATGATGTCCGCCATGAAACCGCTCAGATACCTGATGGAGAAGGGGATGACCACGAGAGCGGCGAAGACGGCCCCAGAGGCGAAG
This sequence comes from Anaerolineae bacterium, assembly GCA_013178015.1. Taxonomy (NCBI): domain Bacteria; kingdom Bacillati; phylum Chloroflexota; class Anaerolineae; species Anaerolineae bacterium. The sequence continues at coordinate 141,357 of JABLXR010000001.1, read as the reverse complement.
GCGATGGTGCCGGAGGGCAGCAGCCAGTAGAGGTAGCGCCGCTCGTTGGGGTACAGGCCGGGGAGGATGAACTGGACGATCTGGTAGAGGATCACCGGCATGGAGATGATGACGCCTAGAACGAGCGCTACCTTGAAGTACATGAAGATGGAGTCGGTAGGGCCCAGAGCCACTACTTCAGCCTGCTCGGGGAGGGGGCGGATGAGCAGCTCGAAAACCTGGCGTGCGAAAATGAAACCGATCACCGTTCCGATGGCCACCCCAATGACAGCCTTCATGATGCGGTCACGGAGCTCGATGAGGTGCTCCATGAGCGTCATCTCGCCCTCATTGAGCTCGGGTGGACACTCCGCTGCGGTCGGCTTAGGCAGCCGCGACGACCCGGCACCACCGGGCCGTCGCGACTCGGCCACGTCTAGAGCTTTGCTGGTCTCAGCCACGTTTCACCCTTCCTAGCCGCGCCGCCACTGCCCGGCGGGGACGCGGGTTGAGGCGAGCCGCACTTGTTGCCGGATGAGCTCGAGGCGCCCCCGGCCTGGGCGCTGCCAGGCGGGCCATCCGTGCCTCTCGCGAGGCGGCGACGAGGTCGACCTGGTGGCCGTTGCCGCTGTGGGTGGCCCGTGGGGCCTGACGCCACACCGGGAAGACCTTGGTTCCCACGACTTCATTCAGGCTGCGCCAGCCGCCGTCCTCTCCCCGGACCAGCAGCGTGCCCACTATCTCTTCCGCCAACTCCTCCTTAGCCGGCCCCTTCGCCGAGGCCACGTCTCGACCGCTCTTGGTCGCTGCTGCACTGTGCGAGGGAGCGGGGGCCGAGCTTACCGGCGCGGCTGCCTTGGCCGGGCCCGAGGCCGGTCTTGGTGCCGATGTGGCGGAGGTTGTACTAGTGCTGGCGGCGGCAGGCTGAGCCTGCGCGCTGGCTGTAGCGGTGCGCCTGGTCCCTGCAGCCTCGGCCGCCTTGGCGCCTTCGTTTACGGCGGCAGAAGCTTCCTTGACGGCCTCATCTACCGAGGCGGCTACTTCCTTGGCGGCGCCGGCCAGGTCTCGCTGAATGTCCACCACGTCGGAGCGGATGTGCTGCATTTCCTCGCGGACGGTCTCCAGGTCTCGGGTGATCTCGCGCCAGTCCTCGAGGAGCTCTGGGTCGAGGTTGTTCACCATGTTGCGCAGATCACGGACCGCTTGGCCGGCCCTGCGGGCGACCTCAGGCAGTCTCTGAGGCCCGAACACGAGCAGGGCCATGATCAGTAGAAGGAGGAACTCGCCTGGTCCGATGTTGAAGAAGTTCATACGCCCTCGGGCACTCCTAACTCCTGCCGGCGGCCTGGTAGCCGCGTACCATCGCTCCAAGCACCCCGTTCACGAAGCGTGGCGAGCTATCGGTACCATATCGCTTGGCCAACTCGACCGCTTCGTTGATGGCCACCTTCTGGGGAGAGTCGCCATAGAGAAGCTCAAAAGCGGCGAGCCGCAGTATGCTGGCGTCAACTGGGGCAACCTGCGCCAGGGGCCAGCCGGGAGCGTGATCCTCAATGGCACCATCCAGGACTGAACGGTGCTCGGCCACTCCCTCGACTAGGTGCCGGGCAAACTTGACCACGCTGGGCGAGTACTGCAGTTCCTGCAGCCGGCGCTCGAGGACGACGAGAGGATCGCGGCGGGCAACCTCCGCCTCGTAGAGGACTTCCAGTGCCAGCGCTCGGGCGATCCTTCGTGGTTTCATGACCGGTCAGGCATAGGTAGCTGCCCGTACCCCCTCGATCTCGATGTTGACATGCTGTACCTGCATGTCGGTCATCTCAGTAATGGCTCGGGCCACAGCGCTCTGCACCCGCCTGCTTACCTCGAGCAGGCTGAACCCGGCGCTGATGACGAGATGCAGCTGTATCGCCACAGTGTCCCCATCAATGCGGAGCTGCACCCCACGGACTCGACGGCCTCGTGCAACTCGAAGCCAGCGACCGCACCCCCCCTCCTGCAGCCGCGCTACCCCGGGGACCGATAAGGCCGTCAACGCAGCGATGGTGGCAATGACGCGGGGATGGACGACGATCCGATCACGGCCGGATGGCACGAGCACCCTCCATGAACGAAATGCTAATGCATCAGGAGACCACCGTCAACACTAAGGACCTGCCCGGTGATGAAGCCAGCGCGCTCTGATGCCAGAAAGACCACCGCGGCCGAGACGTCAGCGGGCTGTCCCAGCCGGCCCAGGGGAGTATTGCGCAGCGCTTCGGCCACGAGCGATTCAGGCAGCCCGGCTGTCATCTCGGTCTCGATTAGGCCCGGGGCCACCAGGTTGACGGTGATGTTGCGCGATCCGACTTCCTTGGCCAGGGCCTTGGTGAACCCTACCAGCCCGGCCTTGGCCGCGCTGTAATTGGTCTGCCCCGCGTTGCCGCCCAACCCGGACACGGAGCCGATATTGATGATGCGACCGTACCGCTGCCGCATCATGGGACGGAGGGCGGCCTTACTGCAAGCACAAGTGCCCTTGAGAACTGTATCCAAGACCAAGTCCCAGTCGTCCTCGGACAGGCGCAGGAGCAATGTGTCCCGGGTGACACCGGCGTTGTTGACTAGGATATCCAGCCGGCCCATTGCCTCTACAGCCTGCTGAACCATCTCGCCCGCGGCAGCGAAGTTCGAGACGTCTGCCTGCAGGGCAAGTGCCCGTCGCCCGAGCTCCCGGATTCGCTCCACCACTTCCTCGGCCGCCGTCCGGTTACCGCGGTAGTTCACCACCACATCGACACCACTCTCTGCCAGGTCCAGCGCCACCTGGCGGCCGATGCCTCTGCTTCCCCCGGTCACCAGAGCCACTCTATTGAAAGATGATGCTTGAATCATGGTGTCTCCTCCAGTTCCCGTATCACCGTCTCGACCTCGTCTGCCGTGGTGACGGGCCGGATCGAGGGCGCCCCTCCGATACGCCTGCATAGACCGGCCAGGACGGGGCGTGGCCCGAGCTCCCAGAGCCTCTCAGCCCCCGCCAGTACCATCTCCTGGACCACTCGAGGCCAGTGAAGGGGCCGCACGAGCTGGCTCACCATCTCCGAGCGGATGGTATCGGGGGTGCTCAGAGCCTGTATGTAGGCGTTGCCTACCACGGGGAAAGCTGGAGGCTGGATGACCGCCTGAGCGACGAAGGGAGCGAAGGCTTCGGCGGCGCTTTGCAGAAGTGTAGTATGAGACGCTACCCCGACGGCCAGGCGCACCAAACGCCGAGCGCCGCGCTCTCGGGCCAGCTTCTCTACCAGATCTAGCGACCGATTGTGCCCTGCGACGACTAGCTGGCCGGGGCAGTTGTAGTTGGCCACGGCGACATGACCACTGGTGGCCTCTCCCGCCTGGGCGCAGATCTCCTCCGTCGTCTCTTCCGTCAAGCCGAGCACGGCCAGCATGCCCGTGCCGCCATCACGGCCTGCGGCCGCATCCATGCACTGAGCACGGGCTCGGACTAGCCGAAGCCCCTCTGCGAGCTCCAGGGCTTCGGCGGCAACCAGGGCACTATACTCCCCCAGGCTGTGTCCCGCTGCGACCACGGGGTGCACACCGGTACGCTGTTGCATCACGCGCCAAAGGGCGATGCTGGTGACCAGCACGGCCGGCTGGGCGTTGCATGTACGCTCCAACTGCTCGTCGGGGCCCTGGAAGCATAGCTGGGAGAGGGGCTCGCCCAGAGCCTCGTCGGCCTCATCGAAAGCGGAGCGAGCCTCAGGGAAGCGCGCATAGAGGTCCGCGCCCATTCCGGCGAACTGAGTGCCCTGACCGGGGAATACCAAGGCGAGCCCCGAGGTGAGCACTAGCCGGCTCCCACGGTGACGTAGCGGGCAAGGCTCTGAAGGCAGGCCTCCGCCTCCGCCATGATGCGCTCGATGACTTGGGCACAGGGGAGGATGTCATTGACCAGGCCACAGGACTGGCCGCTCATGACGGACCCGGTCTCTACATCGCCCTCCAGCGCGGCACGGCGGAGCCGTCCGGTACCGAAGCGGATGACCTCTTCCTCCGAACAGCCGCTTCGCTCCAGCTCGGCGAACTCATGTGTCATCCGATTGCGGATGGCGCGCACCGGGTGCCCCAGCGAATGCCCCGTGGTCACGGTGGCGCGATCGCCTGAGCGGACGAGCTTCTGCTTGTAGTTGTCGTGGGCGATGCACTCAGTAGTGCACACAAACCGGGTTCCCATCTGAATCCCCTGAGCCCCGAGGGCTAGCGCCGCTACCAGCCCGCGGCCGTCGGCGATGCCTCCGGCTGCGATCACCGGCACGCTGACGGCATCCACCACCTGCGGGACCAGGGGCATGGTCCCCACGTCCCCGATGTGGCCTCCGGACTCGGTGCCTTCGGCGACCAAGGCATCTACTCCGGAACGGGCCAGACGCCTCGCCAGGGCCACGGAGGCGACTACGGGAATGACCACGATGCCAGCTTGCTTGAGCTTGGGAACGTGTGGGCCAGGGTTGCCGGCGCCGGTCATGATGACCCGCACTCCCTCCTCGATGCACACGTCAATGACACTGGGCACGTGAGGTGAGAAGAGGGGTATGTTGACTCCGAAGGGCCGGTCAGTGAGGCTCTTGGCCAGGCGTACCTGGTCCCGCACGTAGTCGGGAGGGCAATCGCCCCCGCCGATAACCCCCAATCCGCCGGCCTCGGAGACGGCTGCGGCGAGCTCGGCGGTAGCGATCCACGCCATGCCGCCCTGGACGATGGGATAGGTGGTACCGAGCAGGTCACATAGTGGGGTTCTGATCATGCTGCCTCCTGATGTCGGGAGCAGGCCACGGGCGCAGGGAAAGGGACGGCCGTGCACACGAGGCGCACGGCCGATCGGCTTTGAGCTCTACGCTCCGTCGGGCAGCCTAGCCTTCACCCATGTCTACCACGTCCCGACCGCGATAGGTGCCACATGAGGGGCAGACGTGGTGCGGTAGGCGCGACTCGCCGCATTGCGGGCAGCGCACGAGGTTGAGCCGGGGCAGGACATCGTGTGCCCTACGGCGATCCCTGCGCCCCTTTGATACTTTTCTCTTCGGTACTGCTCCCATGTCTTCTCCTATAACACTCCCGGTTCTACTGAGTCGCGGCCTGGTTGAAGACCTGGCGCAGGGCCTCCCACCGGGCGTCAGGCTCGGGTTCGCATTCACAAGGACCCTCGTTCAGGTCCTGCCCGCACCGCGGACAGATGCCGGCACAGGCGACGGTGCACAGGGTCTTGAGCGGCACGCTGGCTTCCAACTCCTGTCGGGCTGCCTCATCCAGGTCGAGCACATTGTTCGGCCCGATGAGCAACTCCTCTTCTATGACCTCGTCCGGTTCCGGCCAGACGCGAAAGCCAGTGCGAATGTCCACTGTGGGACGGTACTCATCGGCGATGTGCACGGTCAGGGTGGTCTCAGCCTTCTTGAGGCAGCGAGCGCAATCCACCTCGGCCTGAGAGCTCAGGTCGGCCTCGACCAGTATTCCTTTCTGCGTACGCATCAATCGGACCGAGCCGGTTATCTGGCCGACGAGCCGGGCGCCCTCGAGCTGGAACTGGGGTTCCTCGTCCACCTGGTACTGCCGCGTAGCGCCGCTCGGGCCCTTGAGGAGTTCAGCGACGTTGTACTGCATCACAGCCTCCAACCCTCAATTATAGGGTCTGCCGAGAGAGGGCAGCAAACTGATCGGTTCCGGGGGGACAGGCAGGCGAGAAGGCACCGCTAGGATAAGGAGTGACGACGTCGAGAGCTCTGCCAGCACTAGGCGCTGGCATGCCGTCCCACCTGGGCTGGCGGCGAGCTAGGAGGCAACCAACATCGGGCGCAGGGTGGCCCAAGTCCAGCGAGATTCAGAGAAGCTGACCCTCCGGCCAGGGGAGGGAACCGGCCGCCGGATCAGGCGGCGGGGGTAGGAGTAAGGGGGACCGGGAGCCCCGGCGAGGGAGGCCATCAGGTGCGCGTGCCGGTCTGCCCATCCTCGTTGGCGCTGACGCTGGCCAGTCCATTGCGCACTACTCGCTGGACGTTAGTCAGATGCTGGTCGAGTTGGCGGAGCACTTGGGCAGCGTACTCGTCGGCCCCCTGGCGGAGGGCTGCGGCCTGCTGCTCGGCCTGACGGACAATCTGCTCCGATCGAGCCCTGGCGGCTTGGGCCAGTTCGTGGTCATCTATCATGAGACTGATGCGCCGACGCGCTTCCTCGGTGATGCGGTCGGCTTCCTCCTGGGCCTCGGACACGATACGAGCCCGCTCCTGCTGCATGCGCCGAGCCGCCTTGATCTCCTCGGGGACGGCGATGCGCAACTGATCTATGATCTCGAGGAACTCCTCTTCGTTTATCACCACACTGGAGCTCAGAGGAAGGCGACGACTCCGGTTGAGCAGCGATTCCAGGCGATCTACCAGTTGGAGGATATCCATGTCCTCAACCCTCCCGGCCACTGGAGGCTGTATCTGCACGGTTCCGAAGTCGATCGGCCACGGCACGGGCGACATGCTCGGGCACCATGCACCGGATGTTGCCCCCTGCTCTGGCGACGTCCTTCACGATGGTCGAGCTGAGAAACGCATGCTCGAGGCTAGTCATCAAGCAGACGGTGTCCACCCGAGAGTCAAGCTTCCGGTTAGTCAGGGCCATCTGGTACTCGTATTCGAAGTCGTAGGTCACCCGCAGGCCACGCACGATAACACGCGCCCCCTGGGCGCGGGCAAAGGCGACTGTCAGACCTGAGTAAGGCACCACAGAGGCGTTGGTGATGTCCGCCACTGCCTCCCGGAAGAGTCCTACCCTCTCCTCCACGGAGAAGAGGAGGTCCTTGTTGGGCCTATCGTACACCCCTATTACCAGTTTGTCGAAGAGCTGGGCCGCCCTGCGCGCGATATCCAGATGGCCGTGGTGAATGGGATCGAAGGTGCCGGGATAGATCGCTACAATCACTTGCTCTCCGCCTTCAGGCCGTGGTCAGGTCGGGCTCCCAGAAGCGCACCAGGGAGGCACGCAGGTCCCGGTGTTGCGGCGCTATCAATTCAGGATCGTCCGCGATGATCCGCTGGGCTGTTGCCCTAGCCAGTTCCAGCGTTCGCATATCGCTCAGGCGGGCTACCTTGAGGTCGGGCAGGCCGCTCTGACGTGTGCCCAGGAATTCCCCAGGCCCTCTTAGCTCGAGGTCTATCTCGGCTAGCCGGAATCCGTCGGTTTCGTTCTCGATGGCCCGCAGTCTGCGCTCACCTAGCTCGCCTGCCCGATCGGAAAGGAGGATGCAGTAGGAGCGGTGCTGGCCTCGGCCCACGCGGCCGCGGAATTGATGGAGCTGTGCCAGGCCAAAGCGGTGGGCCTCCTCGACCATCATGACGGTGGCGTTGGGGACGTCTATGCCCACCTCGACCACGGACGTGGACACCAGAATGTCCAGGTCGCCTCGGGCGAAGGCCTGCATGGTCTGCTCCTTCTCGTCAGGACGCAGCCGGCCGTGGAGCAACCCCAGGCGCAGGTCAGGGAAGATCGTGGTGCGCAGCCGCTCATACTCCTCCACGGCGGCTCGTGTGTCCTCCAGCTCCGAGCCCTCGATCACGGGGCAGATCACGAAGACCTGCCGACCCCGCTCCACCTCCGTGCGGAGGAAGGCGTAGATCCGCTCTCGGTCCCTATCGCCGCGCCAGGCGGTGACGATGGTCTGACGGCCTGGAGGAAGTTCGTCCAGGGTGGAGACGTCCATGTCCCCGTACAGAGTGAGCGCCAAGGTGCGGGGGATGGGAGTAGCGCTCATCGCTAGCACGTGAGGGTGTCGGCCTTTGGCGGCCAACTCCGCCCTCTGGATCACTCCGAAGCGATGCTGCTCGTCCACCACCACTAGACCTAGGTCGTGGAATGCCACCTCCTGCTGTATCAGGGCCTGGGTGCCCACCACGAGGTTGACGCGCCCATCCGCCACCGCCTCCCTCGTGGCAGCCTTCTCTTGGGACGACAGGCTGCCAGTGAGCAGCGCTACTCGAGCGGAAGCGAAGCGGGCATCCTCGGTGTGCTCCAGGAGGCGCTGAATCCCGTGGTAGTGCTGCTCAGCCAGGATCTCCGTGGGTGCCATAAGGGCGGCCTGTTTGCCGTTGGCTATCGCCATCAGCATCGCGCCTAAGGCGACCACTGTCTTGCCCGAGCCCACGTCCCCTTGAAGGAGCCGGACCATGGGATGGCGTTGAGCCATGTCCCGTCGGATCTCCTCGAGCGCGCGCTTCTGGGCGCCGGTCAACTGGAAGGGAAGACCGCTCTGGAACTGCTCAATCCAGGCATCGTCCACCGGGAGGGGCTCACTTGGAGCCTGGTGGGCTCGGAGCCGGCGTTGCAGCAGGCCCAGCTGAAGGACGAGAAACTCATCGAACGAAAGCCGCTTGCGGGCCCGGTCTAGCTCGTCCCAATCGGCGGGAAAGTGCATCGCCTGAATGGCCCACTGTAGGTCGATCAGGCCCAGGCGCCGCCGCAGCTCCTGGGGAAGCGGATCGCGTACTGCGGCCAGGTAGGTGTCCAGGGCGCGCTTGACGACCTTGCGGACCCAGCGGTGGCCTAGTCCCTCGGTCAGGGGATAGATGGGAACCAGACGTGCGGTGTTGAGGTGCTCCCGGGTGAGGGGTTCCCACTCCGGCGACTCGAAGTTCAGCTGACCGAGGTGCTGCCCCACCCGTCCTGAGACGATGAAGTCTCGGCCTGGCCGGAGCCGACTCTCCAGCGCACGCCGGTTGAACCAAGTGGCCTGGATGCTGCCCGTGGTGTCGGAGAGAGTGGCGGTGATGACCCGAAGGTTGGTGCGCACCTGTCGGGTGCGAACGTTGGATACCCTCACCATGACGGATACCTCGTCGCCCACCCGCAGCCGGTTGATAGTCTTCAGGGCCGAGTAGTCATCGTGCCGCCGGGGGAAGAGGTACAGGAGATCGCGAATGGTGTGTACGCCCAGCCGAGCGAGCTGCCGCTTCCGCAAGCTGCCGACGCCGGGAATGTGCTCAACCGGCTGGTCAAGTTCGGCCTCGGTGGCCTCGGTCGCCCGAGTGATGTCTTCCTGCTGCTCCCGTTCCCGTGCTGGGGGGGCGCTGAAGCGATCGCGCAGCCGGCTCATCACCAGGCGAGCGGCTTGCTCGCGCTCCTCGGGGGTCTTGTTGCCATAGCCTGACAGGTGCTCGACTACTTCGGCGGCGAAGCCGCGATCGAGACCCTCGGAGGCGGCGTTCTCAGCCCAGTGCTCCAAGAAGGCGTCCAGACCGCCGATTACGGCGCGGTTAGCGTACCGTTGATCTCTCTCTTGGCGCAGGACTACGGCCAGCTTCTTCAGAGCTGCACCTACGCCGGCCGGCACCGATTGGCTCACCATCCGCCTTGCAGCCCCTCAGAGACGAACAGGCCTACGGCCGCCGTGCCCACTAAGGCGGCGACAAGCGGGCCGTAAGGGACGACGGGCACCTCTAGCCCCGGGCAGCTCTGCATGATGCGCTCTCGAAGCTCCTCCACGTCCAGCGGCAAGGGCGACGGACCAACCAAGATGGCCAGCTCAGAGACGGTGGCAAACTCGAGCACGAAGTCCGTCAGCTTCTCCACCGGAGTAGTGCGAGGAGTGACCTTCTCCAGGGGCAGAAGGCGACCCTCCTCCAAGACCACGAGGGGACGCACACCCAGTATTCCGGCCAGGATAGCCTGGGCCGGCTGAATGTCCACCGACTGCTCCAGGGATTCGAAGTCCTCACTGTAGAATAGGGTGTAGACGCGCGACATAAGGGAGCGAACCAGCTGGGTGACCTCCGGCAGCTGGGCCTCCTGGGCGGCGGCCAGGGCGACCGTCTGCACGATGCGCTTCAGACCGTAGGAGACGGACATCGAGTCTATGATCTCGATGCGGGCTCGGCCAAAGAGACCCCGGGAGACCTCCTGAATGGGTTCAGCCACTGGGACCAGCCCGTTAGCCACGTGGACGAAGAGCGCCACCTGGCCAGCGCGCGTCACAGCCTCGAGGAGAGCGGTAACGTCGTCTGTGGAAGGAGGCAGCGGGGTGACCTTGGCGTTGCCTTGTGCTAGGATCTCCATCAGCCGTTCGGTGCTGATGTCTCTGTCCTGCTTGTAGATGGTGTTGCCCACCGAGTAGCGCAGCGGCAGCACGGCCACCTGCAGTTCCTCCGCCTCTTCGGGAGTGAGTTCAGCCGCACTATCGGTGATGATCCTGACGCTATTCATGAGGAAATGCTCCTCTAGCCGTCCGCGCTCTTGAGAGCCAGTTCATTCCACTGCGACGATAAACTGATAGTGAGGCTGACCGCCGTCCACTACCTCAATCTCTAGGTCCGGATAGCGCTTGGCGATGGCCTCGGAGAGCTGCCGGGCGTCCTCTTCAGACGTGTCGCGGCCTCTGTAGATGGTGGCGATCTCATAGGCTTCGGCATCAAACTCGCGCAGGGCCCGGAGAGCCACCCGGACTACGTTGCTGCCAGTGGCGACCAAGTCTGTGTTGAGGAGAGCGATATACTCTCCCTCCTTCACCCGAATGCCATTGACTCGCGCCGCTCGAGTGGCAACGGTGAGTTCGATGGTCTGAACCTCCCGGCTGCTCTGGGTCATGGTCTCGATATTCTCATCCAGGTCGAGCTCGTAGTTGAAGGCCAGGAGGGCTCCGATGCCCTGAGGAACCGTGCGCGTGGGGACGAGAGCGACACGCTTGCGGGACATGGGCAGGACTTGCTGAGCGGCCATGATGACGTTGGTGTTGTTGGGCAGGATCACCACCGACTCATTGGGGAGCGACTCAACCGCCTCCAGCAGCTCCTCGACACTGGGATTCATCGTCTGGCCGCCCTCGACCACCACGTCCGCCCCCAAGCTCTCCAGCACTCTCCTGAAGCCCGCGCCCTGAGCCACGGCCACGATGCCGACCTTCTTCTGGGGCTTAAGCTCCGGCTCCCGGGAGCGCTCGGAGATGAAGTGCTGGTACTGCTCCTGCATGTTTTCCACCACTACGTCGCTGACGGAGCCGATGGTTACGGCGTAGTTGAGCGGGTCACCGGGTCGATCGGTGTGAATGTGGACCTTAACTGTAGTGGAGTCGCCCACCACCAGCAGGCTGTCGCCCATGCCGGCCAGCTGGGCGCGGATGTCCTCCACGTCCAGCTGGCGACCGCTGATGATGAACTGAGTGTCGTACCCGTACTCGCTCTCGGTGGCGAAGGTGGAGAGGTCTACCGTGCGGCGAAGCTCGCCATTGGCCCGCACGGTGAGGCCGCAGAGGTGGCGGTAGACCCCCTCTAGGATGATGAAAAGCCCCTGTCCCCCGGCGTCGACTACCCCTGCCTCGGCGAGCACGGGCAGAAGCGAGGGGGTGGCGGCAACGGCATGTCGGGCGGCGTCGGTAGCAACGCCCAGAAGCTGGCGCACGTCCATGCTTTCGTTACGGGCGGCGCGGGAGGTGGCTGAGGCGACCTCTTTGGCCACGGTGAGGATGGTACCCTCGACCGGGCGCATGACACCTTGATACGCCATGTCTCTGGCGGCGACGAAGGCTTCGGCCAGGGCCCGGGCACCCAGCTCCTGCACCCCCTGCAGGGCGATGGACATGCCTCTGAGCAACTGGGAAAGGATGACCCCCGAGTTGCCCCGCGCGCCCATCAGGGCGCCTCGCGCCACTGCCTGCAACACGTCGGAGATCTCACCCATCGTGCCGTTGCTGGCCTCGGCCACGGCGGCGCGAAGGGTGAGGACCATGTTGGTGCCCGTGTCCCCGTCGGGGACGGGGAAGACGTTCAGGGCGTTGATGGCCTCGGCATGGTTCTCCAGCCAGGCCAGACCGGCCGCCAGAGCCTGGTGCAGGGCTGCTCCGTCACAGCGAGCGGAGGGGGCGTTCCGACCTTCCGCAGCCGTGCTCTGGGGGAGGCCGAAGCTGCTGTCGGTCACCTGGGTCTCCTCCACTGGGCTACACTCCCGGTTGGCGTGGGCCAATGCGCACATCCTGCACGAACACGTTCACACACAGGGCCGACGTCCCGAGAGCTTGCTCCAGGCGGAAGCGTACGGCATCTATGACGTTGTCTGCCACCGTGATGATACGGGTTCCGTACTCGATGATCACGTGCAGATCCACCTCGATAGCGTCCGCAGCCACAGTGACATGGATACCCTTGGTGGGAGGAGGGCGACGGATGGCGGTCAAGAGTACCTCCTGCCAGGTGCGTGCGGACATGCCCACGACGCCGTAGCACTCGGAGACGGCTTCGGCGGCGATTGTGGCTATGGCGGAGGGACATACCTCAATGGTGCCTCTGTCGCTCATGGCGTCTCAGCTTCGGCCCAGCTGGTGTCGGCGTCCAGCCCAAAGGGGCCCAGTGGTTGGCTCCCGAAGGAGCAGGCTGGCCGCGGCAGCGGCGTCCCGAGCCGTGCCATCCCCGACATGGTGCGCCTGTGGGATTGCCCCAGTCCGAGCCAGTGTGATATGCTCTGCCGTAGCGGCGGGCGGTAGCTCGTCGCCATCGAGTGCGCAAGATATCGGGGGTGATTGCGTTGGCCAAGTGTCAAATATGCGGCAAAGGCACTGCCTTTGGCAACAACGTGAGCCATAGTAAGAGGGCGACGAAGCGAGCCTTCCGGCCCAACCTGCAGAAGACGCTGATACTCCGTGACGGGAAGCCCAAGCGGATCGTGGTGTGCACCAACTGCCTGAAGACGGTACACTCGCGCTAGCCCTGAGCACGGCCTTGAGGTTCGGCGGGCAGCCCCAAAGCGGCTGCCCGTAGTGCTCTGATGGCGGCCTCGACCGGCTTCCCGGCTGAGAAGATGGCCGCCCCCGCCACCAACACGTTCGCGCCCGCCTGCACTAGCCCGCGGGCGGTGCGGAGGCTTACCCCGCCGTCCACCTCCACGTCCAGGTGAGGACGGCCTCGTTCGGAAACCAGCGTGCGTAGGCGGGCTATCTTGTCGTACATAGTGGGGATGAACTGCTGGCCCCCGAATCCCGGCTCGACGGTCATGATCAGGATCAGATCCACGAAAGGGATCACCTCCTCGGCGCAACTGAGAGAGGTGGCGGGGTTCAGGACTAGGCCAGCGGATGAACCGGCCTCCTTGATTGACTCGATGAGCCGGTGCAAAGTCCAGTTCCCTTCCTGGTGCACCAGAAGCATATCCGCCCCGGCGTGGGCGAAGTCGGTCACATAGCGGGCCGGATCCTCTACCATTAGGTGAACGTGCAGGGGGAGCGATGTGGTGCGGCGTACCGCTTCGACCACAAGAGGGCCGACAGTTATATTGGGAACGAAGCGGCCATCCATGACGTCCACGTGAATAGCGTCGGCGCCGCCGCGCTCCGCTGCGGCCACTTCCTCTCCCAAGCGGCTGAAGTCGGCGGACAGAATGGACGGCGCGATCTTGATGGGTAGTAGAGTGGCGGTCATACCGGCCATGGTACTAGCCGGGCGGGCCCGTGGCAAGGGCTACGCAGGTGCGGGCTAGAGCCAGGGGGAACAGACAGGAGGTGCACGTGGCGACGAAGCAGCCGAGGCAATCGGTGGTGAGGGCAATGGCATTCTTGGCGTTGCTGGTCGCGAGCGTGGCGCTGATGCTATCAGGGTGCGGGTCTCGGCCGACTGCGACCCCCACCCCTACGGCGACGCCTACCACCGCCTCGACGGCTACGTCTACCGCCACATCCACACCCACGGCGACGCCCACCCCGACGATTGTTCCCACACCCACCCGCGACCCCAACCTCAATCCGCTGACTGGGCAGCCGGTGGCTGAGGCCCGGCTGCTGAGGCGGCCGCCCATCTTGGCTCGGGTGGGCAACGACCCGCCCATTCGTCCTCAGGCGGGGCTGGCCGAGGCGGACATCGTCTACGAGGACATCATGGATGGCTGGTGGGTGACGAGGCTGACGGCCATCTACCTCGCCCACGATCCGGAGACTATTGGGCCCATTCGGAGCGCGCGGTTGGTGAACATCGAGTTGGCCAACCAGTACCAGGGCGCTCTGGTGCACTCGGGGGCAAGCGATCAGGTGAGGTGGTTCATATCGCAGGAGCCCTTCATCAACCTGGACGAGTTCTTCCACCCGCAGCCCTTCTACTACGTCAATAGCCTAGGCTGGATGGGCCGCCTGCACACGTCCGCGCCTGCCATCAGGGAGTACCTGGAGAGCCGAGGCTGGAACGGCCCAGTGGAGATTGAGGGGTTCGCCTTCTCCGACGAGGCTCCCAGCGGGGAGCCGGCCGAGGTAGTGAGCATCCCCTATCCCGAGAGCAGCGCCGTCACTTTCCGCTATGACGAAGCTAGCGGCTGCTACCTTCGCTGGGTGCGCGGCGTTCCTCACTCGGACCGGAACACGGGTGAGCAGTTGGGGGTGAGCAACGTGATCGTGCAGTTCGTGGAGCATCAGGCCACGGACATCGTGGAAGACACCAACGGCGCCACCTCCATTCGGATCGTGATGATGGGCCGGGGCCCGGCCTGGCTCTTCCGGGACGGCGTGGTGCTGAAGGGCTTCTGGGAGCGAAACGAGAAGCACGAACTGACCCGCTTCGTGACTGCCGACGGAGCGGATATGGAACTGAAGCCGGGACAGACCTGGGTGGAGCTGGTGCCCCCTGGGTACGACATCGAGTACGGGACGGCGGAGTAGCCCGGCACCGCGCCCAAGAGACTGTCCCGCCGGGGCAGGTCGTCATCACAGAGGACCGATGCGCGTAAGGGCATCAAACAGGGGCTGGAGATGCACTACTGGGGTGAGTACGACGTGGTTGTGGCTGGCGGTGGCATAGCCGGAGTAGCCTCCGCCATTGAGGCAGCCCGCTGCGGAGTGTCCGTAGCCCTGGTGGAGAAGACGGTGCTCCTCGGGGGCCTGGCCACCACCGGGCTGATCCTGGTGTACCTGCCTCTGTGCGACGGCAACGGCACCCAGGTCACGTTTGGGATCGCCGAGGAGCTCCTGCACTTGAGCCTGAGATATGGGCCGGGCGAGGTGCCCAAAGGATGGCGCGAGGGCGCGGACCTGGAGGAGCCCAGCCGCTACCGGGTGGTGTTCAACCCTGCGTCGTTCGCCCTGGCGCTAGACGAAGTGGTAGAGGAAGCCGGCATCGAGGTATGGCTGGACACCCTGGTGACCCGGCCGATGGTAGAGAACGGGCGGGTCGTGGGGCTGGAGGTGGAGAACAAAGGCGGGCGGGGCGAGCTGCGCGGGCGCTGCCTTGTGGATGCCACCGGGGATGCCGACCTTGCCTGGCGCGCCGGCGCCCCGTGCGTGGAAGGGCGCAACTGGCTCAGCCTCTGGGTGCTGGAAGTAGACGCGTCGGACGGGGGCGCCGGGAGCGCCCTGCCGAAGATGACCTGGGTGGGCAGCGACGCTAACGGCCGGGGTCAGCCAGGCGATGCCCCGCAGCTGTCTGGATGCGGTCCTCGCGATGCCACTGAGTTCGTGCTTGCTGGCCGACGCTTGCTGCGGGAGCGCTATCGCGACTGCTACCAATCCGGCAAGGCGACGCGGGAGACCCTGTACCCGGTGACGCTGCCGGCGATGCCTCAGTTCCGCACCGTCAGGCGCATCGTAGGGCGCGACGGGATGCGTCCGGGACAGGCTGGCATGGCGCGCGCGGACTCGATCGGGTTGGTGGCGGATTGGCGCCGGGCCGGTCCGGTATGGGAGATCCCCTATGGCGCCCTGCTGCCGCAGGGAGTGGAGAGCCTGGTGGTAGCGGGCCGCTGCCTGGATGCCGAGGGCGACGCCTGGGAGGTGGCCCGGGTGATCCCGCCGGCGGCGCTTACGGGCCAGGCGGCCGGCGCAGCGGCAGCCCTGGCGGTGCGGGCCCAGACTACGCCGGACTTGCTGGACGTGGGGGCGCTGCAAGAGCATCTTCGCCGTCGGGGAGTGCGGCTGCATCTGAGTGAGGTGGGCCTCTAGGCCGCCGGTCCGAGGCGGTTGGAGAGGGCAGGTCGATAGCGAGTACAACCGCTCGGTGGCGTGGGGCGGCTGCCGCCAGTCTGACGCAGGAGCCAAGCCGAGCTGGCCCGCCGTCCACCCGATCGAGCTCAAGCGTGCAGCTCCGAACCGCCATGTCCCCCCAGCCGGACCGGGCGCTGGCTCGCCTGCATTCGGCACTCACGCGATCGGCCCCACCGGCGCTTCTCGCTGAGGTAGGGCCCGGAGGGGGCCTGGCCCGGTGGCGGCGATCGGCCGCCTCCACAGCTTCGCCTCACACACCGTCGTCCTCTGACCGCTATCGCCCAGCCGAGGCGCAGCAGGCGCAGGCGACAGCAGTCTTCGCGGCCTCCAAGGGCGCACGGGCTAACGCATTTCCTACACACTTCCTGTCGAACACTTATTCGCCCAGGCACCTTCCGATGCTATTATGGTGCGAACCCTATCCGATTTGGCACCATCAATCCTGGAGGTCTTCGATGAAGCGTTTGGCGATCCTTGTTCTCGTTGTACTGGCTGTCGGCCTACCTATGGGTGCCTGGGCGCATACGCAAGACAGTCCTATGAGCTCGGACCTCATAGCCGGCCAGCACACCGATGTCGGTGACGTCCTCGTTTGGAACGATAGTGAGGCTCTGTACGTGACCATCGCTGGCCGGGGATGGTGCATTGGTGAGGCGCACCTGCACGTGGCCACTAGCCTCGACAGCATTCCTCAAGCGCGTGGCAATCCCATTCCAGGCCGCTTCGAGCACAAGCGGGAGGGCGAGTGCACCCCAGGAGCCTCCAAGAGGGTGTCGCTTGGATCGTGGGGTGTCGGTACCACGTTGTACATCGCTGCTCACGCGGAGGTCTACCCCTGGATTGATAGTGGGGGTTCGTGCTGCCCGTGCCCTCCTTGTGGAGACCTGTGCGACCGTTGCGACTGCAGCGGTGAGGGTGAGACCGCTTGGGGCGCCGGGAGCCCCTTCCCTGGCGCCAACTGGGCGACCTATATCACTTACGTGGTACAATAGCGCCTCAGTCGCTCCCGGTCAGCCTGCACCCAGCCGGGGCCCGCACGCGCGGGCCCCTTCGCTTCCCCATGCGCGTTGACTCTGCCATCCCCCGCGCGTAGATTGCTGCCACTCAGATCGGATCCAGTCGTGGGGCAGGCCATCCCGGCCGACTCCACCCTGAATCTGGTGTTGGCGGGGGAGACGGCATGAAGAAGGGACTGATGTTCGCGCGCAGCTTCGGAGGGTTCCACCCGGCGGACCATGCTTTTGGGGTCGTCTCTAGAGAGTTGGAGCGGCGCGGAATTGCCACAGTGGAGAAGGCCACTGAGATGGACGCCTTCAGCCACCTGGGTGGGTACGACCTGCTCCTGGTCTATAGCGACCGGGGCGAAATGACGGACGATCAGGCCCGGTCGCTGGTCTCCTGGGTGGAAGCCGGCGGGGCTCTGGTGGTGCTGCACGGGGGCATGGCCGCATTTCCCCAGAACCGCATCTACCATGAGCTTCTGGGGGCGGACTTCAACGGCCACCCGCCGCGCATGCCCTTCACCGTCTGGACGGTGGACCGCGAGCACATGATCACCCGACGGGCCCCGGAGTCGTTCACCATCGAGGACGAGCTTTACCTGGTGACGCAGCGGTGCGACTTCCACCCCCTGTTGGAGGCGCGCCAGTTGGGCCAACCGGTGCCCATATCCTGGGTGCGCCAACAAGGCGACGGTCGGGTGTTCTACCTGGGCCTGGGGCACGACAAGCGCGCCCTGGCCGACGCCAACTTCCTCGATCTGACCTGCCACGGCACGCGGTGGGCTCTGGGCCAGCGGCCGGGGCCGGATGTGCGCCTAGCCCTGGTCGGCTACGGCAACCAGTTCGGCATGGGGCACTTCCACGGCACGCTGGCGACTGTTACCCCGGGGATCACCCTGGTGGCGGCGTGTGACCTGAACCCGAAGCAGATGGAGCTGGCCGCCGAGCACTGGCCCGGCATACGCACCTGCACCGATCCGCTGCAGATCGCCTCCGATCCCGAGGTGGACCTGGCGGTGGTCATAGTTCCCCACAACGCCCACGCATCAGTGACCCACCGGCTGCTGGACGGGGGCAAACACGTGATGGTGGAGAAGCCCTTCACCATCACAGGGGCTGAGGCGGCCGGGCTCATCGAGAAGGCAGCGGCGAAGGGGCTGACTCTGACTGTCTTCCACAACCGCCGCTGGGACCGCGACTATATGGCCGTGAGGACGGTGGCCGAGTCGGGTGAGATAGGGGAGCCCTACCTGTACGAGCTGTTCCTGGCGGGGTATGGCCACCCGGGCTACTGGTGGCGGTCGGACAAGGACGTGTCCGGGGGGCTGATGCACGACTGGGGGGCGCACGGGGTGGACTGGGGCCTGAACCTCATCCGCGATGACGTCGTGGCCGTGAGTGCGTGGACGCAGAAGCGCCGCTGGTTCGATGTCAACGTGGCCGACGCGGCCAAGATGGTAGTGAAGTTCTCCGGGGGCCAGCTGATGGACATCGAGTTCGGCACGCTTTCCGCCTCGCGCAAGGCCTACATGCGGCTACTGGGCACCCGGGGCGCGGTGGAGGTGCGACCGCCTCACCGCGACATCGGCGGCAACGTACTCGTCTACCGGGCGGGCCAGGACGGCATGGCCGAGGAGCTGCTCCCTTACCGGCCCGCGAAGAAGGGGCCGCATACCTGGTCGGACTGGTCACAGGTGGAGGACCTGTACCGCCGCCTGGCGGATCACCTCATCCTGGGCGATCCAGTGCCTGTGACCCCGGAGTCCGCAGCGCGGGTGATTGGTGTGATCGAGGCCGCGAACCGGTCCGCCGAGTCCGGTCGGCCGGAGAAGCCGACGTACTGGTAGGGAATCGTCGCAGGGAAGGGGATTCTACCGCAGAGATCGCAGAGATCGCAGAGAAGACGCATTGACTCTTCGCCCCTTCTTCTCCTCCCCTTCTCTCTGCGCTCTCTGCGGTGAGATCTCCCCTATGGATGGGATGGTGAGATGACTTCACGCGAGCGGATGCTAATTGCCATGACGGGTGGCATGCCCGACCGGGTGCCGGCCACGCCCGACATCTCCAATATGGTGCCCAGCCGGCTGACGGGCAAGCCCTTCTGGGAGGTGTACTACTTCCGCCAGCCTCCCCTGTGGCAGGCCTACACCGAGGCGGTGCGCTACTTCGGGATAGATGGTTGGTTCACGTACGGAGACATGCAGTTCCAGTACCCGGGCGAGCGTTACCAGGCCATTGAAGACATCCGGAAGGGAGATGGCCGCTGGGTGGTGATGGTGAGGGGGCTGCTGGATCGGCTTCCCTGGCGATCGGTCACTACGTACTACGAGGGAGATCCGCCCACCGTCACCGAGAAGCCCATCGAGGACCTCGAGGCCAGGTGGGACCTGGTGGAGAAGTGGATGGCGCCGCCGTTGGGGTACAACCCCTCCCTGCTGCGCCAGCAGCGGGAGGAGTGGGGCGACCTGGGCATCTTCGGGGTGGCGATGGGCTACCCCGGGTTCCAGTCATGGTACGGGCTGTTCAAGGGCAGTCTGGCGGACTTGGCCTACTGGTACTATGAGAAACACGACCTGATCGAGGCCCTGCGGCAGCTCCACCACCGATTGGCGGTGACGCAGATGGAGATGATCCTCCAGGAGCGTCCCGACTTCGTGCTCCTGGGAGGCTCAGGCACCATCACCCTCCAGTCGCCCCGGATTGCTCGTGAGCTCTCCCTGCCCACCATCAAGGCACTAACGGCCATGGCGAAGCAGGCCGGGGTGCCCACCATGCTGCACTCCTGCGGGATAGAGCGGGACCTGGTGCGGTGGTGCGCTGAGGAGACCGATCTGGACTGCATCAACCCCCTGGAAGTCCCTCCTATGGGCGACTGCGACCTGGCCGAGCTCAAGCGCACCTACGGCGACCGGATCGCTCTCATGGGCAACCTGCACACCACCGATGTGATGCTCCGGGGGACGCCCGAGGAAGTGATGCGAGCCTCGAGGGAGGCGATAGAGGCGGCGGGACATGGCGGCGGGTTCATTCTCTCCACCGGGGACCAGTGTGGCCGGGATACCCCGGACGAGAACATCCGCGCCTTGGTCGAAGCCGCGCGCATGTACGGGGAGTACTGATCTCATCGCCGAGAGCGCAGGGGAGACGCGGCGACGGGGAGAGGGGGAGACACGGAGACCGGGAGACGCGGAGACGGGAGTGACTGACCAGTCTCCCCCTCTCCGTGTCTCCGTGTCTCCGCGTCTCCCCCTGCGGTGCTCCTCTTGACGGTGAGAACATACGTTCTTATACTGGGGTCATGGTGCGGGCTCTGGGCGTGGATGAGAAGCTGGAGCTGCTGGTGGGAGCAGCCTGCGTGGAGGCCAGCTCCGCTGAGCTGGCATGCTCCCCCGGGCCGGATCTGACCGGCGCCGTCTTTCGGGCCGCGGCGGGCGGGAGACGCGTGCCTCTACTCAAGGTCCTGCTCAGCAACGCCTGTCAGAACGACTGCGCCTACTGCGCCACCCGGGCCAGTGCCCGCGTGCGGCGGTGCACTCTGAGTCCGGACCAACTGGCCCGATCCTTCGACGACATGCGGCGGAGCGGGCTGGTTCAGGGCCTGTTCCTCAGTTCAGGCCTGTGCGGCGACTCGGTGCGCACCATGGATCGGCTACTGGACACGGTGGAGATCGTGCGAGGCCGCTATCAGTTCACCGGCTATGTGCACCTGAAGGTGATGCCTGGCGCCACGGACGACCAGGTAGAGCGCGCCGGCCTCATAGCGGACCGCATCTCGGTGAATCTGGAGGCACCCAACCCCGCTCGCCTCGGCCGGATCGCGCCCGACAAGGACTTCGGGGCGCTGCTGGGGCTGATGGACCGGATGCGGGCACTCAGGGCGCGCATCCCCGGGTTCGCGCCTGCCGGCCCCACCACCCAGTTCGTGGCCGGGTCGGCAGGGGAGAGCGATCGGGAGCTGCTGGCCTGCGCCGATGGGCTCTATCGGGGCTATGGGCTCCGCCGCGCCTACTACAGCCCCTTCCGGCCCGTGCCCGATTCGCCTCTGCAGGATGTGCCCCCCATGGCCCCAGCTCGGGAGCGTCGCCTGTATCAAGCGGATGCTCTGCTGCGGGAGTACGGTTTCTCCGCCGATGAGATCCCGTACGACGACCAGGGGGATCTGGAAAGTGGCATGGACCCGAAGCTGGCCTGGGCGCTGAGGCACCCGGAGCGCTTTCCGGTGGAGGTCAACACCGCCAGCCGGCAGGCTCTGGTGCGGGTGCCAGGGATCGGCCCCACCGGCGCCCGGCGGCTGCTGGAGGCCCGCCGCCATGCTACCATCCGCGATTTGACCCAGTTGGCGCGCTTGGGGATGCGAGCCGAGACATGCGCTCCCTTCGTGCTGCTGGCTGGCCGACGTCCCCCGATGCAGATGCCTCTTCCGTTGTCCGGCTGACTCCGTGCCTCCCCCTGCCCATCTGGCTGCCGACTGTATCTCTGCTCCAGGTAGGCTGCCGGTAACAGCTCAGGATCAAGGGGACGGATTTGGAGCAGCACCGGCGCTCAGACTGCGGGAGCGGGCCCCGGCTGGATCGCCGGTACGCCCTCCTTCGAGAAGTGCGCGCCCGCCCGTGCCCTGTGTCCATGCGCCGGCCGCGCCTGGGGGCGCGGACTCCTCGGGAAGAAGGAGTGCGCGCGTGAGCGTGCCCTGTGTCCATGCGCCTGGGGGCCCGGGCTGCTCGAGAGGGACTTGAGCGCCATCGCCTTGGCCGCGCAGCCGGCCGAAGAGCCTAGCCCTAGAGCTTGTGAAGGAACCACCTACGCGGGTCTGCCCCGTACGACTGCCGCCTGAGCACCGGCGGTTGTGGGCTTCCCTCGGCCTCGCTATGATCTGCGCTCGGACAGACGGTGTGGATGGAGTTGGCCGGCGAGTTAGGATGAGTAAGCGGGCGATCGTGTTATCCCTGGCGCTTCTGGTGCTGGGAGCATCGGCTTACACGGCGGCGGACATCCTGGAGGGGATGCCTCACTGCCAGGACGAAGTGGCTTACCTCTTCCAAGCCCGGGTGCTGGCGGCCGGGCGTCTCTACCTTCCCTCCTTGCCCGAGAGTGTGCGCGGCTTCTTCGACCACGAGTTCATCGTCAACAACGGCAAGTGGTATGGGAAGTACACTCCGGGCACTTCGGCGCTGATGGCCGTCGGGGAGGCCGCGGGCGTGCCCTGGCTGGTCAACCCGTTGCTGGGAGCCGCCTGCGTGCTTCTGCTCCACCGCCTGGCGGAGAGGCTGTTCTCCCGGCGGACAGCGCTGCTGGCCACGTCGGCGTTCGCGGTCAGTCCCTTCACCTTGCTGATGTCGGCCAGCCTCATGAGTCACGCCCCGGCGCTGGTGGCCACGCTCACGTTCTTGCTGGGCGTCCTCACGCCGCGAGCCCCGGTCTCGCCGAAGGTGATGGCGGGTCGGTACCGCCTGGCGGGCGTAGGGATCGGACTCCTGTTCCTCATCCGGCCGTACAACGTTCTGCCGGTGTCGCTTATCGGCGCGGTGGCCGTTGTGGATGGCCTTCGGACTTTGGCGGTGGACCGGAGGGGGAGGCTAAGCCGGCTGGCGCATCTGGTGGTCCCGGCGGGCCTGCTTTTCCTGCTGGGGCTGGGGTACAACGTGGCGCTCACCGGGCACCCACTCCGATTCCCCCACCAGGCCTACTCCCGCTGGGACTTCATCGGCTTCGGCGAGCGGGGGGTGGAATGGGGACGCGAGTTCAGCACGAACGACGCGATAGACAACCTGGGCGACAACGCCGACGCGTTGGTAAAGACGCTGGTGGCCTGGCCGGGGGCGACGTTGTTGCTGGCCGCGCCCCTAGCCTTCCTGGGGCGCCACCGATGGGAGGCCCTGGTGATGCTCTTGCTGTTCGGGGCGCAGGCCCTGGCGTACGCTCTATACTTCCACCCAGGGGTCTACCTAGGCCCTCGTTACTGGTACGAGGTGTCCTGGGTGCCTCTCATGCTGGCCGCCGAAGGCATCTCCGTGGCTGTCGAATGGCTAGCGGGGCGGCTGAGCCGCCGTGTGATCAACACGCTGTTGGCCGTGGCGCTGATCGCCTTCATCGGGTTGTCGCTGCGGGAGGACTGGCGCCTCCTTCCCGCGTACCGGGGCCACAACAACATGCATCGTCCGGATCTTCCGCCTCTGGCCACCCCAGCGCTGGTCTTCGTGCCCGCTGGGGATTCCTGGCAGGCGTATGGCCGCTACTTTGCCCTTCAGTCCCCCTTCCTCGATTCTGAGCCGGTAGTATTCGCTCGCCATCGGGCCGAGCACAACGTGTGGGAGAACCGGGCTCCGGTGCCCAACGCCATCCTAGAGGGGCACTTTGCCGATCGGCACGTCTACTACCTGCTAGACTAGAGGATCCTGCCCTGGTGGGAGCGATCGGCCCTACTGCCCACTGCCCGCGCTACCAGGTCTTGTTTCAAGTCCCAGAGGCGCTGAGTGAGAGAGACGTGGTAGATGTGAGGATTGATAAGCCGGCGCACCCCCGCATCCAGGCGGGCCATGTCCTCGGTCCGCGCCTGGCGCATCGCCTCGATGCTGGGCATGTCATAGACCTGTGCTCCTTCTCGGAGCACCTCGACCAGCAGGGGCTCGATGGCGGAGATGTCGTTGGAGGCAAGGGTCCGGTGCGCGGTATGATCCACTGGGTGCCGAAGCAGTAAGGGGTCCATCTGCCGGGGGTCCTCGTCAGCGAGCGACAGGAGGTCGGCAGTGGCCTTGCCTCGCTGGTCGTAGATCCGCCAGGCTCTCTTGTGGCCCGGGTTGGGCACCTTGGCCGGCGTATCAGAGACTTTGATGGCCGGCACCCAGCGCCCTCGGTCTTCAATGGCCACCAGTTTGTACACCCCACCCAACGCCGGTTGTCCCTCGGAGGTTATGAGGCGGGTGCCCACCCCGAACGTGAGCCGGCCGATGAGAGCATCGGCATCGCCGCCGTTGCGGCGGCACTCCTCCTCGATCTGATGCAGGATCTGCCAGATCAGGAGTTCGTCCAGGTCACCCGACAGGACTATGGATGTGTTGGGAAACCCAGCCCGATCCAGCATCTGAGCGGTCTTCACGCTCAGGTAGGCCAGGTCCCCCGAGTCCAGCCGGACTCCCACGGGCTCGTGGCCGCGGCGGCGGAGCTCTTCGAAGACCTTGATAGCGTTGGGCACGCCGCTTTCCAGCGTATCTATGGTGTCAACCAGCAGGAGGCAGTCATCCGGATAGACGTCGGCATAGGCCCGGAAGGCGCCCAATTCCCCCTCGCCTAGGGCCATGAAGGCCTGAACCATGCTGTGGGCGTGGGTCCCTCTGGGCGGGTAGCCCAAGACGTGGGATAGCCCGGTATTGGAGGTGAAGTCAGCGCCGCCGATCAGGGCGGCCCGGGCCCCAGCATTGGCGCCCTTGTCATGGGCTCGTCTGAGCCCGAACTCCAGAATGGGCCGCCCTCTGGCGCTGTCGCGCATTCGGGCCGCCTTGGTGGCGACCAGAGTCTGGTAGTTGAGGTGGTTGAGCAGGGGAGTCTCCAGGATCTGGGCCAGGGCTAGAGGGCCCCGGACCACGGTAAGGGGCATGTTGGGGTGTACCACCCGGCCTTCCGGGATGGCGTCCATGCTGATGGCCTCGAATGAGCCATGCCCACGGAGCCAAGTGAGGAAGTCGTTGCCGAAGAGGGGAGAACCGGAGCGCGTGCGCTGCAACCGGAGGTACTCGATGTCCTCGTCGCGGAAGTGAGACTCGCGCATCCAGTCCAGAAGCCAGGCTAGGCCGGCGTTGATGCAGTAGCCGGCCTGGTGGGCGCCGTAGTCGGGATAGGAGCGGAAGAAGTGGTCAAACTGAGCCGGACGCTCGTGCAGCCCCATGCGGTAGTAGAGCTGCGCCATAGTGAGCTGGTACTCGTCCGTCATGAGGATGCCTTCGGCGGTAACCCGCTGTGAAGGAGTCATGCGAACCTCTCGTACTGGTGCTCAGCAGTGATTGCCCCTATCGGAGCTTCCTGCGGCCATAGTAACGCCCAGACGTGCCGAGGAAAAGCCCATCCACGGCCGGTGGCGCGCAGACAGGAAAGCACGGGCACTGCCCGTGCTTTCCCCCTTTCGACGATCGGTTAACGGGAGCTCAGCCGAGGAACTGGATGACAAGGGCAGCCACAGCGGCGACCGCGAGCTCGATGAGAGTGACTCGGCCGAACCTCCTGGGCAGGAGACCCTGGTTGGCGCCTTCGCGGTAGTAAGTCTCGGTGAAGATTGCCACTATGAGCCATGCCAGGCCTATCAGGAGCGTGGACCAGTTGACGAGGGCCGACCGTGCCCACTTGTCCACGAAGCCGACCGCCAGCACTATCACTGCCTGCCTTGATACCATCAAGGCCAGCAGGCCCAGGGCACAGCTAATGAGCCAGCCGCCGTAGATCGCCAAGTACTTGCCGATGTTCCTAACCATAGTAACGACCATAGTTGCTCCAGGAAAACCGTTACCTGGTCAGCTCGGCCACTCCTCGTAGAGAAAGCTCCTCAGCGAAGTGGCAGGCGGCGAAGTGCCCCGGCTTGACCTCGCGCAGAGCGGGCTCCTCCTGGGAGCAGATCGCCTGAGCGTAGCGGCACCGCGGATGGAAGTAGCATCCGCTAGGTGGGTTAGCCGGGTCGGGCACCTCACCTTCCAGGATGATCCGGTTCTTCTCCATTCTTGGGTCGGGCCGGGGCACGGCGGAAAGGAGTGCCTCGGTATAAGGCATGAGGGGGTTGGCGTAAAGCTCCTCTGTCTCAGCGGTCTCCACTAGCTTGCCGACGTACATGACAGCTACGGCGTCGCTAACGTGCTCTACTACGCTGAGGTCGTGCGCGATGAACAGGTACGACAGGCTGAACTGCTCCTGTAAGTCCTGCAGGAGGTTCAGCGTCTGAGCCTGGATGGACACGTCGAGGGCAGACACGGGCTCGTCGCACACGATGAGCTGAGGGTTGAGGGCCAGGGCGCGGGCGATCCCGATTCTCTGGCGCTGGCCGCCGCTGAAGGCGTGCGGGTAGCGACGCATGTACTCCGGCCGAAGGCCGACCAGCCGCAGCAGCTCAGCCACTCGGTCTTCGAGCTCAGAGCCCCTGGCCACCTTGTTGACCACGAGGGGCTCTCCCACGATATCCAGGAGGGTCATGCGGGGGTTGAGGGAGGAGTACGGGTCCTGGAAGATCATCTGCATGTTGCGGCGCAACTGACGCACGGTGTCCTTGTCGGCCCGGGCCACGTCAACCGGACCCAGGTCCTGATCGTGGAAGATCACCTCGCCGCTGGTGGGCTCGACGGCGCGGAGGATGCAGCGTCCGGTGGTAGTCTTGCCGCAGCCACTCTCTCCCACGAGGCCCAGGGTCTTGGCCTCGGGGACGGAGAAGGTGACGCCATCCACGGCCTTGACGTACCCGGTCACCCGGCGCATGAACCCGCGGACGATGGGAAAGTGTTTCCTGAGGTTTCGCACCTCCAAGATGGGCCTGTTGCTGTTGCCGTTGCTCTGTGCTTCAGCCATCTTCGCCTCTCTTTCCCCCTTACTGGCCGTTGTACAGCAGGCAGCTGACGAGGTGTCCGTCGCCCACATCTACCATCTTCGGCTCGGTTACGTCGCACACGCCCGGCATGTAGCTGGGGCAGCGGGTGTGGAAGGTGCATCCCGGCGGAATGTTGTACGGGTCGGGCACCATCCCCCTGATGGTATCCAGTTTCTGGCGGCTGCGCCGCCCAATCTTGGGGATCGAGCGCAGCAGGGCGCGAGTGTACGGGTGTCTGGGATCGTGAAACACGGCGTCCACGCTGGCCCGCTCCACCACTTTGCCCAGATACATGACGATCACTTCCTCCGCCATCTCGGCGATCACCCCGAGGTTGTGGGTGATGTACATGATGGCCATCCCCATCTCTTCCTGGAGCCCCCGCATCAGCGCCAGAATCTGGGCTTCCGTGGTGACGTCCAGAGCGGTGGTGGGCTCGTCCGCGATGAGCAGGCTAGGCTGGCAGGAGAGAGCCATAGCGATCATTGAGCGCTGGCGCATGCCGCCGGAGAGCTCCCAGGGGTATCGGTCGATGACGTCGTCGGCACGAGGAAGGCCGCAGTGGCGCAGCATGTCCACCGCGATTTCCCTAGCCTCTTCCTTGGTCACGTCTTGGTGCAGGAGGATGGCCTCCATGATCTGGTTGCCGATGGTGTGCACCGGGGAGAAGGAGGTCATGGGCTCCTGGAAGATGAGGGCGATCTCGGCGCCGCGAATGGCGCGAATCTCATCTCCCATAGGATCGAGCTTGGTCAAATCTATGACGCTCTCGGTCTTGCTGGAGCCGTTGCCGCCGGTGTAGCGGTGGAACAGGATGCTGCCTTCGACGATCCGTCCGGGGCTGGGCACGATCCTGAGGATGGACTGACCAGTCACGCTCTTGCCGCAACCGCTCTCACCCACCACGCCGAGCGTCTGGCCGCGTTTGATGTCGAACTGCACCCCGTCGATCGCCCGTACGGTCCCCTCATCTAGGAAGAAGTAGGTCTTGAGGTTGTTTACCTCGATGAGCAGATCTCTCTCCTGCTGTGCCGTCGCCATCTCCTCTACCTCGCATAAGGATCGAAAGCATCCCTGCAGCGTCGCTCGTGACCCGAAGCGGCTGATCATTCATCTCGCTGAACAGCCTGGCTCGGGTGCCCGCCGGGCTCAGCGCCCTACGGCTCCGCGCCTCGATGAGTACTCCGTAGCGATGGTCGGCGGGGACAAGCCCACGGAACGAAGAACGACTCGTCTACCGTAGTATTGCGCCTCGGGTTGCCGATGTCAAAGAATGCGCAGCCCGCCTGGTCATTCCGCGAGGCGGTCGGGAGGGGGACACGGGTTCAGGCCCCCTATGGGCGACGGGCGGCTGGGGCGCCCACCGAGGCTGCGGTCCCCACACCGGCTCCTCGCGTCGGCGCACCGCACTCCTTCGCCATAGCCCAGTTGCCGGACAGATGCCAGTATTATGCAGCCAATCCTTCAGTTGCGCAACATAACGACCGGGTAACTGCTTGGCGGTGGCATCGCCGAGGCCCATCGGTGTACCCAAGAAGGCTCCGGGAATGGAGCCCGCGGAGCCGCTCCCTTCGCTCTGGCCGGGGAGCCGCCTACGGAAGCAGGGCCATGGCATCGTGGCAGACTTGAGGCCATCTCCCCCGAGAAATGGGGTACCCCCAGGGCACGCTGTGTACTTGGAGGCATGGCGCGCGTGGGCGCGCGCACTCCTCTTGTGCTTTCGAGGAGCGGGCACTCCCGGGGCACGCTGTGTACTTGGAGGCATGGCGCTCGTAGGCGCGCGCACTCCTCTTGTGCTTTCGAGGAGCGGGCACTCCCGGGGCACGCTGTGTACTTGGAGGCATGGCGCGCGTGGGCGAGCGCACTCCTCTTGTGCTTTCGAGGAGTGGGTACCCCCAGGGCACGCTGTGTACTTGGAGGCATGGCGCGCGTGGGCGCGCGCACTCCTCTTGTGCTTTCGGGGAGCGGGCACGCCCAGGGTGCGCTGTGTACTTGGAGGCATGGCGCGCGTAGGCGCGCGCACTCCTCTTGTGCTTTCGGGGAGCGGGCACGCCCAGGGTGCGCCTCGAGCCCAGAGAGGACCTTCTCCCGCAGTTGGCCTTGTCTGTCCGCGAGGAAGTGGCAGGCGTGCAAGGGGTCTCCAGCAGGCTCGTCCAAGCCTCGCCGTCGGCAGGCCCCCTCCGACCGCGGGGCAGCGGAGCCGGGCTCTCTAGGGGGCGGCCGCGGTTCTCTGCCTCAGCGCCTCAAACAGGACGATGGAGCCCGCCACTGCGGCGTTGAGGCTAGCCACCCTGCCTCGCATGGGAATCTCGAGGAGCTCGTCGCAGGTCTCCCGGGTGAGGCGACGTAGCCCCTGGCCCTCGCTCCCCACTACCAGGGACACTCGTCCGGTGAGATCGGCCGTGTAGTAGGGCCGGCTGGTGGGGCTCGGCTCTAGCCCGTAGACGAAGAACCCTGCCTGCTGCAGTTGCTGCAGGGCTCGCCGGAGGTTCACCACTGCGGCCACGTTCAGGTGTTCCGCAGCACCGGCCGAGGCGTGGCTGACGGCAGGGGTCACTCCCACCTGCCGCCGCTCCTGGACCAGCACTAGGTCCACTCCGGCGGCCTCGGCCGAGCGCAGGAGCGAGCCGAAGTTCTGAGGATCCTGGAGCAGGTCCAGAGCCAGGACCATGCCGTCTCGGCGGCGGCGCACGGAGTCCAACTCCACCTCGAAGTCGGCGTAGGGGAACCCGCTTGCCTCGGCTACTACGCCTTGGTGCCCCTCGGCCAGGCGGGCGAGGTCCTGGCGGGGCACCCGGTTCAGGGGTATCCCTAGCTCCTCCGCCGCATTGAGTATGTCGTTGAGAATGGGAGCCGGCTTGAGGCCGTCCGCGAGGAGGACGCGATGAACTCGCCGCCTCCCGGCGATGAGAGCTTCGCGGACGCACTGGCGGCCGTAGAGAAGCTCGGTCATCCGGCGGCGACGAGCCGGTAGGTGGTCCCCTCCGGCTTGTCTTCCAGCTGCACTCCCAGGGCTGACAGCCGGTCGCGGATGGCGTCGGCCTTGTCCCACTGCCGGTCGGCCCGGAACTCCTGGCGCAGTTCTATGAGCAGCCGGATCAACTCCGCCTCCAGGCCGGCACCGGATTCCTCTGGTAGTTTGTCGGGCACGATGCCCAGCACCTGCCCACCGAGCTCGCGGAACACGGCATCGAGAGCCTGCAACTCCTCTCGGCTCAGCGAACGCTGGGATAGGAGGCCATTGGCGGCGCGGGCGAGGTCGAAGAGGGCAGCCAGGGCAGCGGCGGTATTGAAGTCGTCGTCCATAGCCGCCGTGAAAGCCGAGCGAGTGCTGTCCACGATCTGGCGCACCCCTTCGGCCAACGAGCCGTCCTCAGCGCGAGCGAGGGCACTCCGAAGGGCGCGGACGCCGTTATGGAGGCGCTGCAGCCCGCGCTCGGCAGCGGAGAGGGCCTCGTCCGTGAAGTCCAGGGGGGAGCGATAGTGGCTGTTGAGGATGAAGTAGCGCACCACCAGCGGGTCATAGCGACGGAACAGGTCCTTGAGGTAGATGGCGTTGCCCAAGGACTTGCCCATCTTCTGTCCGCCCACGGTGACCATGTTGTTGTGCAGCCAGTAGCGGGCCAAGGGAACGCCGCGAGCTGCCTCGCTCTGGGCGATCTCGGACTCGTGGTGGGGGAACTGGTTCTCTAGCCCACCACCGTGGATGTCGAAGGGTTGGCCCAGGTACTTGGTGCCCATGGCAGAGCACTCCAGGTGCCAGCCGGGGAAGCCCCAGCCCCAGGGGCTGCGCCAGCGCAGGATGTGACCCGGCTCTGCCTTCTTCCACAGGGCGAAGTCCAGAGGGTTGCGCTTGTCGGGGTTGACCTCCACCCGGGCGCCTTCCATCAGATCCTCTATGCGCCGGCCGGAGAGCTTGCCGTAGTCAGGGAACTTCTCCACCGAGAAGTAGACCGAGCCCTTGACCTCGTAGGCGTATCCCCGGTCGAGCAACTCCTGAACCAGCTCTATCTGCTCGGGGATGTGGGCGCTGGCCCGCGGCGAGATGTCGGGGCGGGCGTTCCCCAAGGCATCCATGTCCTCGAAGTAGCTTCGGACGTAGGTCTCGACCAGCTCCATGGGCTCGACCCGCTCAGCGGCAGCCCGGCGCACGATCTTGTCCTCGCCCTCATCGGCGTCGTCGGTGAGGTGGCCCACGTCGGTGATGTTCTGCACGTAACGTACCCGATACCCGAGATGCCTCAGGTACCGCACTATGACGTCGAAGGAGACGTAGGATTTGGCGTGCCCGATGTGGGCGTGGTCGTACACCGTTGGGCCGCAGACGTAGATGCCCACGAAGCCCTCGCGCAGGGGCTGGAACACCTCCTTTCTGCGGCCCATAGTATTGAAGACTTCCAGTGCCATTGTCATCCTCGCTTGCCGACCAGGCCAAGTGGCTGGCCCGAGAGCTCGCCTAGGCTCGCCTCGAGGCGCTCCACGCGAGCCGTCAGCTCTCCGATCCTCTGCTCGATTCCCCCAAGGTTGTGGCTCTCGGGGCTCGACGGCCGGTCTCTACAGGCTTCGTCGGTCTGGGAGTAGGCTATCACACGTCCCGGCACCCCCACAACGGTGCTGTGGGGTGGCGCATCTCGGAGCACCACCGCTCCAGCACCTATCCTGGCGCCTTGGCCGATGGTGACGGGACCGAGCACTACGGCACCTGCTCCCACGAGCACGCCATCGCCCAGGGTGGGGTGGCGCTTACTCCGGTCCTTGCCCGTTCCTCCCAGGGTCACGCCCTGGTAGAGAGTCACGTCGCTACCTATCTCGGTTGTCTCCCCGATGACCACACCCATGCCGTGGTCTATGAAGAACCGCCTGCCGATGGTGGCCCCAGGGTGGATTTCCACGCCGGTGAGGAACCGCGACAGATGGGAGAGCAGCCGCGGTACTATCGGCACCTTCCACTCCCAGAGGCGGTGGGCCACGCGGTGGAGCCAAAGGGCGTGAAGGCCGGGGTAGGTGAGCAGGACCTCCAGCAGGCTCACGGCCGCCGGGTCGCGATCGAACACTGTCTCGATGTCTTCTCGCATCCGGTGAAGGAAGCTCATGTTGCCTCCGACTGGGGTTGTTGGCCGCACCGCCAGTGGGCCGGCCGAAGCGGGCATCAGGCGATGCGGACTGATGGACGGGAGACGTAGTACCCAGCGAGACAGGGGATGCAGCGCCCTAGGAGCCGCATCCCTCGAGACAGTAGCAGGGGGGCAAGGAGGGGAAAGAGCGTATGCGCTTGGCAAGAAGGTAGGCAGCACTCATATGTCCCTGGCCAACCACTGATTGCAGGTTATAGGTTAGAAGGTATAGGTTCTAGGGATGCAAGCTCCAGACGCACCGGCTACGCCGGCAAGCGTCCCGCCCGCTGGCGCCGGCGGCGCGTTCCCTGTTCCCTATCCCCTGTAACCTATAACCTATTCGCTATCAGGGCAACTGGGCGAAGATCATCCTGCCGGCAGCCGTCTGCAGGACCTTGGTGACCACCACTTCTAGGGTGTGGTTGAGATGCCGGCGGCCGTTCTCCACTACCACCATGGTGCCGTCATCCAGGTAGCCGACCCCTTGCCCGGGCTCCTTGCCTTCCTGGATGATTCGCACCCTCACCGTCTCGCCCGGAAGCAGGACCGTCTTGACCGCATTGGCCAGCTCGTTGATGTTGAGGACGGTGACGCCCTGAAGCTGCGCCACCCGGTTGAGGTTGATGTCGTTGGTGATGACCGGCCAACGGCTTTGCTTGGCCAGCGTGACCAACCGCTCGTCCACACTCTCGGGCCCATCCACCTCGTAGTCCACGATGCGGACAGGCGTCACTGACTCCTTCTGCAGCTTGCTGAGCATGTCGAGTCCTCGGCGGCCGCGGTTCCGGCGAAGGGGGTCGGGTGAGTCGGCGATGCGCTGGAGCTCGTTGAGGACGAAGCGAGGGACCACGATGGTGCCGAAGATGAACCCGGTGCGGGTGATGTCGGCGATGCGACCGTCGATGATGGCGCTTGTATCGAGCAGGACGCTCTGGTCGCGGCCGTTGCCCGATGTCTCGCGCTCCGGCTCGTCCGCACCAGGCCGGGGACGCCCGTATCTGATGAGACGACTCAGCTCTCGCCGGCGCATGAGCATGACGGCCACGCCGGCGTAGCACAGGGTGAAGGTCTCCGCCAGGGTAATGCCTTCGCGTAGCGGAGATGGCAACAGGCTCAAAGGGATCGAGAGCAGGGATGCCAGGATGAGGCCGGTGATGAGGCCGATGATGGCAGAGACGAGCTCTTCCGCCGGCATAGAGCGAAGGGTATCGCGCAGCCACCTGTACGGGCGAATGGTGAGCCAGGGGGTGATGACCACTCCGAACCCTGATGATAGCAGTGCCAGTGCCAGAACGTCAGGGAGCGCGTCTTCGCTATTGCCGGCGAGGAAGATGCCGAACTGCCAGCCCAGCACGCCGAAGGCTATCATCCCAAGGAGGCGGATGACCAACTGGACTGCCACTGCACCCTCCACGGTGATGTCGAAATGCTACATGCTGTGCTCCTGGATTAGGCAAACCCTAGCCCGAGACCAGCACGCTTTCGGGCCTGAACTCGCGCTCGGACAAAGGGATGCTAGCACGCGAGATTCCGGAGTGTCAACCGGTTCTGATGGCACAGGGGTACACCGACGAACTGCGCTCCTTGCTGGCTGGCTGGAGTGGGGGCTGCACCTCCCGCGGTGCAGCCCCCACTCGAACGGCCACCCTTCGCCACGCACTCCTGGAGCGGCCGGGTGCCCGTCGCGTATCCGCGATATGTTGTATCCGCGATATGTTGTGGAGGTTGCCCCTCGTCGCTCCAAGCGATGTCTAGAGCCAGGGCGGAGTCACGGGTACAGCAGGAAGGGCTGCCCCTGCTGGCGGAATGAGCGGCAGAACTCGTCCCAGCCCTCGGTGATCTCATCCAGCGAGGCGCCAGCGTCAATCTGCTTGCGGGTCCGCTCTGAGCCAATGAGACGGTCGAAGTGCTGGGAGCTTGGTTCCACACCTTCCTGGAAGGGGGGCAGCCACGCGAACGGCTCCGGATAGAGCGAGCGGATAGTGCCGATGACTCCCAGCCATGTTTCCAGTGGACGCAGCGCCTGCCGGTCGGTGGCATGCGCCTGCACGCCGTGGCAGTACTGACCGTTCCACTTGCTGGCGGTAGGGAGGAAGCTATGGGCACGGAATCGCACCCCGGGCCAGCCCTGCTCATTCAGGCGCTCGGCCAGCAGCGTTCCGTCCAGCCAGGGAGCCCCGACGACCTCGAATGGCAGCGGGGTGCCGCGACCCTCGGACAGGGTTGTGCCCTCGATGAGGCAGGACCCGGGGTACTGGCACACAGCGCTGAGATGAGCCAGGGCGGGAGAAGCAGGCGCCCAGGCGAGCCCGGTGTCGTCCCAGCGCATAGAGCGACGCCAGCCCTCGCAGGGCACCACCGATACTTCCGCGGGGTGGGGGTTCCAGGTCGCGTTGATCATGAGGGAAAGCTCGCCCAGGGTCAGCCCATGCTGCACCGGCACTGGGAATCGCCCCACGAATGACGACAGATGCGGCTCCAGAGTCGGACCCCAGACTTCCTCCCCTCCCAGGGGATTGGGGCGATCGAGGATCACCACGGATACTCCGTGTTCGCCGGCTGCCTCCATGATGTAGGAGATGGTCGAGGGATAGGTGTAGTAGCGCACGCCCACGTCCTGGACGTCGCAGACGATGGCGTCCAGGCCGTCCAGCATGTCGGCCGTGGGGCGGTAGGTCTCGCCGTATAGGCTATGGACTGGCAGCCCGGTGAGCCGGTCCTTGCCGGTAACCACGCCGGCTGCATCGGGGGCGGCAGCCGACAGTCCGTGTTCGGGCGCGAAGAGCGCGACCAGGTCCACAGCACGGTCTGCCCACATAAGCTGGAGGGTGCCTCTGAGCTGTCGGTCTACAGCGCTCTGGTTAGTCATCAGGCCCACGCGCCGGCCCTTCAGCCGACGGTAGCCTTCGTCCCGGAGTACCTCGATGCCGGTCTTGACGTCCATGTCCTCTCCTTTCGGGTGTCTCGATGGCTGCGGGGCTTGGCACTACGTCGCCGGGGCGACGCTGTCGGTACGCATGTCCGGGCTGGCGCGGCCAGTCGCCCCACCAGGTGGCCCGGGCGCTACCTCCCGGCGATCCCGGTGAGATGGATGCCGCCCACGAAGTAGTGCTGGGCCAGGAAAAAGAGCACCAGCAGAGGCAGGATCATCGCCGTCGAAGCGGCCATCATTAGGTTCCAGCTGGTGGAGTAGAGGTCCTTGAAACCTTGTAGACCGATGGCCATGGTCCACTTCTTCGTGTCTTGCAGATAGATCAGGGGCAGGAAGAAGTCGTTCCAGTGATGGATGAAGGAGAAGATGGCCACGGTGGCTACGACTGGCTTGGAGAGGGGCAGGAGGATGCTGGAGTAGATGCGGAAGTTGCTCGCCCCGTCTATGCGGGCCGACTCGTCCAGATCGTAGGGGAGAGTCATGAAGAACTGGCGAATCAGGAAGATGTTGAAAGCGCCGCCGCCTAGCCACGAGGGGACGATGAGCGGCAGGAGAGTGTTGATCCACTTCAAGGCGCGGAAGACGATGAAGGTGGGAATCAGGGTGATGACGTTGGGGAGCATGATGGTTGAGAGTACCAGCCCGAAGAGGAAGCTGCGCCCGGGGAACCGCAGCCTGGCGAAGGCGAACGCGGCCATAGACGCTGTGACGAGAGTGCCCAGGGTGGCGAACACCACGATCTGGATGGTATTCCAGAAGTAGCGGTGAAACGGGACTGCCCGGAAGGCGGCCGAGTAGTTATCCCAGACAATGGGCTCCGGTATCCACTTGGGAGGCATGACGAACGTCTGCGCTCCCGTCTTCAGGGAAGTGGAAACGAGCCAGGCAAGCGGCATGGCCAGCACCACGGCGAAGAAGCTGAGCACCGCGTACCAGAAGGCGGCCCGCAGCGCCCGGCGGATCCGCTTGGCTGCTAGGCCCCAGTCAACAATGGGTCTCGCCAGTTGGGTCGTCTCTAGGCTCGCGTTGCCCTTGGTGACCATGTGCTGCTCTCTCCAGGTGCACAGCGCGACAGGAGCGCCCGCCTACGCTCGCAAGCTGCTCTCATAGAAGACCCATCGGTCCGAGATGCGGAACTGCAGCAGGGTGAAGAGGAGGATGATGGTGAATAGCACCCAGGCCATGGCGGAGGCGTACCCCATCCGGAAGTTCTCGAAGGCCATGCGGTACAGGTAGAGCACGTAGAAGAGGGTAGCGTAGTTCGGTCCGCCCTCGGTCATGATGTAAGCCTGAGTGAAGACCTGGAAGGCGCCTATTATGGCCATGATCAGGTTGAAGAACAGAGCAGGAGTAAGCAGAGGCAAGGTTATCTTCCAGAACCGCTGGCGCGTGTTGGCCCCGTCTATCTGGGCTGCCTCGTAGAAGCTCTGGGGGATGCCCTTTAGGCCGGCAAGCAGAATGACCATCTGGCCCCCGATGGTCCAGAAGCTCATGATGATGAATGAAGGCTTGGCCAGCTTAGGATCCTGGAGCCAGTAGAGCCCCTTGAGGCCGACGCTTTGCAACAGACCGTTGGCCAGACCCCACTGCGGATGGAAGATCCACAACCACAGGATGGAGTTGGCGACTGCAGGGGTGATGGAGGGCACGTAATACAAAGTGCGGAAGATGCGTATGCCGCGCAAGTCTAGGTTCACCGCGAGCGCCGCCAGCAGGGCCAGGAACAGGTGCAGAGGCACGCCGAGGAACACGTAGAAGGCCGTGTTGTACAGAGATAGGAAGAAACGGTCGTCGCGGATCAGCCTGGCGTAGTTCGCCAACCCGACCCACACCGACGGGGTGACGATCTCCCACTTGGTGAAGGAGATGTATAGCGAGGCGATCATGGGCCCGGCGGTGAAGAGGACGAAGCCCGCGATCCAGGGCAGAAGGAACAGGTAGGCATCCCTCGTCTCGGCCCACAACAGACCACCGCGTCTGCTGCGCCACCCGCTCACCAGCGCGCGCAGGCTCACGACGCCCCCATTCCGCCTGCCGAGCGGACCTCGATCATCCGGGCCGAGTGCGGCGGGAGAAGCACCTCGAGGTCAGTGAAGCCGCGGAAGGGCCCGGAAACGGCTTCTGTGCCCTCGGCGCCATGGATTGCCGCCTGCCAGCGGCCCGCCAGGCCCCATTGCTGGGCAGGATCCAGCGGCACATCTAGACCTACCGGCTCGTCGCTGATGTTCACCATGATCAGCGCCACAGAGCCGTCGGGGGCCTGCCAGGCGGCGGCTATGGCCGCAGGCACCCCGCGCTCGTGCACCACTTCGGCTGCCGATCGCTCGTAGATGGACAGGGTGATGAAGGGCAACCTAAGCCAGGGGACGTCGCAGTGTGGCGCCCGCACCAAGGTGCCGTCGCGCAGGAACATCGGCGCGGCATGGGCCAGTCGGGCTAGTTGGCTGACGAACGCCAACTCCTCGGGCCGCTGCTCCCAATGCTCGGGACGAAGGTTGGCCACCATCAGTTGGCTTCCCCAGACGAGCTGGCGCGCCAGTTCCACCCGAAGCTGCGCACTGAACTTGCGGTCGAGCAACTTTAGCCTCTCCGAAGGAGCGGTCTCCTGCGGCCACTTCTCGTCGTAAGGGGGCTCGGTGAGGGAGCTGTAACTCCCGAAGGCCAGGGCATGGCCGTGGTATACGGCGCTGAACAAGGGGATGGCCTCCCAGTGACTGCACGCCGAGTGCGTCGCCGAGTAGCGCTCGATGCTCGGGTCAAGCACCAGGAAGGCGTCGAAGGCATCTAGGTACGGTTCGGCACAACCCTCGGTGGCAACGGCTACTGCACCGTCGTCGAAATGTTCTCTTACCCCCTGCATCATGCGGTGATAGCCGCGCACCCAGTGGTTGCCTCCGCCGAGGGGGTGGCCGTGGCGCGCGTTGAAGCAGGGAACGGGACGGGCGATGGCTGCCTGATCTAGGTAGATGCCGGGAGAGCCGAGGTCGTTGGCCAGTGCCCCCAGGAGAAAGCGGATCTTGTCCTGCCAGAGGGAGTGGGCCACGCACATGGGGGCCATGGGCGCACCGGTGAAGGTGTTGTAGACTTCCTCGTAGATGCTCCCATCGGGCCCGATGGCCGCTCCCCGTTCGGCGCCCTCGGAGACCCAGCTCTCGGTGCGAAGGCCCCATAGGCGGCCATTGACATAAGGGAAGGCGTGGACGCCGCTTCGTTGCAGCTCAACTACGGCCTGGCGAAAGGAATCAGCGCCTTCGCGAGGCGGGAGGTACTCAGGGAAGCCGACGTCGTAGGGGCAGTTGTGCCACCAGTGCCAGAGCAGGTTGGTGGGCACACCGCTAGCGCGTTTCAGGGCCAGCGCCCCGGGCACCACTTCGTGAGAGGTGCCCCGGTTCCAGGCCCATAGGACGGTCTCCCGCAGCCAAGCGGGGACCGCTCCCTGGCGCAGCCGGCTGTTCCTGGCCCAGGCCTGTTCCAGGGCCCAGGCGCGGTAGATCTCTGCCACGGTGAGCCAGTCGCCCTCGAAGGTGCCAATCACGGCGTCGTAGGGCATGACGTATTGGCCGCCAGGTTCCAGGGGCAGGGAAGGGAAGTGCAGCACAGCCCATCCCAGTGTGGCTTGATCGCTGTTGCCATCCCAGACGAAAGCCTTGCTGTAGCCCGCCCCGTCCTCGCAAGCCAGGTAGAGCCCGGGCCCGCTCGTGCTGTACAGTCCCATGCACTGCATGGTAAGCGGGCCCGGGTAGAACAGCGTCCAGCCTCTGGAGCACCGACCATCCTGGCGCGGTTCCCGGATCAGACGCCCACTGCCGACCGGCAAGGCTAGTACTTCCTGGCCGGCGGCGCGCTGTAGATCGGGCGCCCGAGGGAAGTGCACGGCTCGAAGCTCAGCCTGCAAGCCACGCAGGCTCAGCCGCCAGCGGCTGAGGCCATCGTCGTCTAGCGTAACGGTGGCCTCAGCCTGGAGGTCTTGCTGGCCTCGGGCGTCGAACCCCCGCCACCGCATCAGTATGCCTTCCTTACGGGCGCCCGGTAGAGCCTGCCACTCGAAGGTAGATGCGTCCTCGGCACTGATGGGTGGCCCTTCGTCCAGCTGCAGGTGCCACAGGGAAGAGCCACCTGCTCGCTCGCTGGCGAAGTTGTGGCCGCTCCGGACATCCACCAGCCGCAGGAGGTTGCCGGTGGTGTCGTCCCACTCCAGATGGAGACGCCTGTTCCGAAGGTGCAAGCTGCTACCTCTTCCTACTCGCCTGGCACGAAGGCGATCAGTTCGTTGACCCGTTCAGCGATGGCGTCCAGCGAGGCCTGCACGTCGGGCTTCTCGATGCCGTAGATGGAGTCCAATGCCGCCTGGATCTCGCGGTGTACGCCGATCCAGTCCCCGGCCACAGGCTCGGGACGGCCGTAGGCGAAGGCGTCAATCATGATCTGGGCGTGCTCAGGCGGCTGGGTGGGATCGAGGAACTTCGGGTCCTGGGCCACCGAGATGCGAGAGGGCACTTTCAGGCCAGTGGCGACCCAGTGCCAGAACGCCTCCTCTGTGGTTAGGAACGACATCCACTGCCAGGCTGCCTGGGGCTGCTTGGTTCCAGAGTACATGCTGTGGCCAGCAGAGGCCACTCTGGTGGTCTGCACATCATCAGCGTCCCGGGGCAGGTGGGCGATGTCCCACTCGAACTCGGAGGGCATGACGTTATCGAATACCGAGAACTGGGGGAACATGCCGATGCGGCCGGTGGTGAACAGATCGCCGGTGGAGAAGCCCCCCTTCTCCACGCCGGGGATGTGGATCTGGGGGTCGTGGTGCCAGTCCTGGATCAGTGCTACCTGGGAGACGCTGGGCTCCTGGTTCATGGTGAACTGAGTGCGGTCCTGGTTGACGACGTCGCCACCCTTCTGCCACATCTTGATCCAGGTGTTGCGGTTCAGGTTCCAGTCCGCGGTGCCGTAGACTCGCTCCGCACCTTCCCCCGTGGTCATGGCCTGGGCGGCCAGCAGGAAGTCGCTCCAGGTCCAGTTGTCGGTGGGCAGAGGCAGGCCGAGTTCCTCGAACAGGGCCTTGTTGTAGATGAGGACGGTGCTGGTGGTCTCTCGAGGGATGCCGATCTGCTTGCCGGCCACATTGAAGTCCGCCCATGCGCCGGCCAGGAAGTCCTCGGGGTTGACCGACGGGTCTGCCTCGACCATGGGCTGGATGTCCATCTGGATGTCCCGCTTGGCCTGACCGGCGTTGGTATAGGTATGCGCCCAGTAGACGTCAGGCGCATCGCCGGCGGCGATGAGGGTAAGGAGCTTGGTCTGGACTTCGATGGCACCACCGGGTTCCCAGATCGGTTCCACAGTCAGGTCGGGATTTGCCTCCTGGAACATCTCGATCAGCGGTTCGTAGCGATCGAACGCCACCTGGGCGCCGCCCTGAGTGAGGAACCTCACTGTGGCCGGTGCCCTGGTTGGAGCCACCTCTTCCGGTGGGGCGGTGGCGGGCGCCGGGGCGGGAGTAGCGGGGACGCAGGCGGCCACAAACACACTAATACCGCCCACCATGGCCTGCTTGAGCAGGCGCCGACGCGAGACGCTGATGGCTTCCGCAACCATCGTGTTCCTCCTTTACTGCTACGCTACCGGCGAATCCGTCTACTGCATCGTGTACCGATCACCTCCTTTCGTTCACTGCTACGCTGCCGACGTATCGACCGTTCGGGCGGTGTACTGCTCACCCCCCTTCGGGCCCCGCCGCGGGGGTCTCCACGGCTGCCGCCAGCGGGCCGTTTCCTCTCCGTGCGCTCCTCGGCAGAAGCGCATCTTCACGTACCAACACTCGGGCCAAGACTTCCTCGCAGTAGCTGCAAGTCCGGCATTGCCTGTGGCAGGCGGAGGTCCGCTCGAACCAATCGGCTGGGAAGCGATCATTGGCGACAATGCACGGATGAAGCAGCAGGGAATGTGAGGGCTCCATCAGGTCCATCAGATTGCCGTGGAACTTGCCCCTCGCGTAAGCATCAATGACCTTGCCCGGGCTGCTGTGCATGCGCGTCGCCAGCTTCACCTGTGAGACGTACGGCTCGTAGCTAGCCACGTCCTCCGGCCGAATCCAGGTGCTCTTCATCCAGGAGACCCAATGGCCGGATTCGGCGTAGTATCGCCAGCAAGTCACTGGGTTCCAGTCGCTCCCGTTGACGGTGCGACTCACCTCCGCCTCGTGGGCCACCAGGTTGTCGTGGTAGGTCTGCCCAGAGCAAGCGTACAGGCAGCCGCTGTTGGCAAGGATGGTCAGCCTCTTGCCGTTCTGGTCAGCCCACTCCTTCAGTTCACCCAGCCTGTCGAGGTCTCGGTTGTCGTCTCGCAGGACACAGAAGCTATCGAACAGGTCGCTGAGGTACTGCATGCCCTCCACGGTGCCGATTCGCATGTTGACGGAGGCTCTCACGTCAATCTCGGGCCAGCTCTGCTTGATGACGTGGGCGACGAAGGGCGACGTGGTAGTGACGACGGCAATGTGAGCAAACGACAGCAGGTGTCGCACCAATGAGCTCACCTCATTGGCCAGGGCGGTGGACACAGCCAGGCCGCCGTAGCAGTTGGCATTCAGAAGGAGGCTCAGGCCCACGCCCATATCGGATAGGCGGGTCAAGTCGGCCTCGATCTGGTGCTGACTGCCCCAGTCAACGTCGCCGTCGTAGTGTCCTACCCTGGCCCGCCCGCTCGCCATGCCCACCCAAGCGAAGTAGACTTCGGCTATGGACTGGCGGTAGAGCCGGACCAAGTCCACTATCGTGGGCTGATCGTCCGCGAGGGGTAGTTGGTACCCGACCGAAAACCTCATTGGTCGATTCTCCAAGGCCTCCTAGTTCGGAACGGTTTGCGGAACGGCTTGGTCAGCCTCCCGGTCTCCTCGAGGTGTACCATGCAGGCGCGGATACAGCCCCTGGCGCCCTCCAGTGCCCTTCCTCCCCAGTAGGTCGGCGATGGATCGCCGAGGAAGGGGTTGTACTCGGGTGGCGGGTCCTGGAAAGCCTTCCAGCACCTTTCGATGTCGAACTTGCCCCACTCGCACTCCTTGCCGGCAACGACCACCTTCTCGGTCTCCGTGGTGCTTATGGCGTTGCCGGTGCAGTCGCGAGCGCAGAGCATGCAGCGATCGCAGATCTGCCCTTCGTACAAGGGGTCGGGTTCGAGAGGCGCATCGGTGAGCAAGCAGGCCAGTCTCTGCCTGGGACCAAACTCGGGACTCAGGAAGAGGTGACTATAGCCGATCTCACCAAGCCCAGCGGCTACAGCGGCGATCCGATAGTGGACAAACACGTCCGGCGCCGGCTTGTTCGCGTCCACAGGGATGCTCCACGGGGCGCGACCCGAGCCCGTATGCGGCTGGTAGGGGTAGACATGATGCCTCACCGCCGGCCGCTGCTCACCCGTGTGAAGAACCAGGCTGCTCCACTCGAAGGCGAAGTTAGGAAGAGGTACGGCTTCGTATCCCTCATCCTCCAGATAGTTCGTTATGCTCCATATCACCACTGGTTGTCGCACGAAGTTGATACCCATGTATCCCATGCTCGAGTAGGCATGAAACAAGGTGCCTTCCTCTATCCCCCGCAGAGCACCCCTGGGTATCCTAAAGCCGAAGACCATCATGGCCTTGGCGTCAGGGAAGATGTAGCGGGGGTCCATCTGCTTCGGTGCTCCTTCGAAGCGGTCCATGGAGGCGACGCCGACCAGGTCGGCTCCCTGAAGCTTGGCGTATTCCTTGACTCTCTGGGTGAACGCCTTGTCGGTCAGTGCGGCCATTCGGATTCTCCTCCGCCCCTGAGGGATTGGCTTCCAACGTACAGGGCAGTGTGAGCTCGGCTCCTCATGAAGCTCAGACCCAGGGCAGCTTGGCCTGGCCTTCGACGGCACCACCGGGCCCCCAGCTTGGCTCCACAGTCAGATCGGGATCCGCCTCCTGCAACATCTCAATCAGAGGCTGGTAGCAATTGCAGTCCACTTGAGCTCCGCCCTGGCCCGTCCGGTCGACCTCACCGCCGCGCCATCCGACGGGCGCCCGCCCGCTCGCCATGCCTTCGCAGGCGAAGTAGGCCTCAGCCACCGACTGGCGGTGCCCGGCCACGATGGAGGCGATCCAGTCGTCTTCCTCGTCGGCAGGCAACCGATACCCGACCGAGAGCTTCACCGCTCCAGCCTCCACGGCTCACGGCTACGGAACCGGTTGTGGAAGCTACGGTTCAGCTTGCCGGTCTCCTCCAGGTGCACCATGCAGGCTCTGATGCACCCTCGCGCTCCCTCGAGTGCCCGCCCGTAGCCGTAGGCAGGGGTGAGCTTGTACTGCTGAGCCTGGGAGACCTCCTGGGTGAACCCCCGCTCGTCCTCGGCGCTGACCATGAACGGGTTGTGCTCCCTGCTGGCGCCGCAGAAGTAGCGGCTGCACTGGTAGTGGTCGAGCCTGCCCCACTCCAGCTGCCGCCCGGCCACGGTCACTTTGATTGTCTCCGAGGGGCTGATGGCTCTGCCGGTGCAGTCGCGCACGCACAGCATACAGCGATCGCACAGCTCGCCCTCGAAGAGAGGATCGGGCTCCAGGGGGGCGTCAGTGAGCATGGCGGCCAACCTCTGCCGAGGCCCGAACTCCGGGGTGAGGAGGAGCTTGCTGTATCCTATCTCGCCCAGTCCGGCGCAGAAGGCGGCGATGCGCAGATGGATGAAGACATCAGGCGCAGGCTTGTCCGCAGAGACGGGCCGGCTCCAGGCCTCGTTGACTCGGGCGTGGACCACCGGGTCCTTGCCGTGCTTCCCGGTGTTTTCCCAGTCGAGGTGGTTGGGGATGGGCACGGCTTCCCAGCCTTCGTCCTCCAGGAAGGCGGCTACGCTCCAAAGGAGGACGGGCTGCTGCACCACGTTGATGCCGGCGTAGCCCAGGCTGGAGTAGACGTAGAAGAAGGTGCCCTCTTCGATACCGCGAAGGGTGCCCCTGGGGATGCGGAAGCCGAAGACGAGCACGGCCTTCGCGTCGGGGAAGATGTACCTCGGATCCATCTGCTTCGGGGCTCCCTCGAAGCGGTCCATACTGGCCACACCGACGAGATCGGCCCCGTGTTGCCTGGCATGCTCCTTGACTCTCTGCGTCAGCGTCCTGTCCGTTGCCTGCGACACTTGCCACGCCTCCTGTGTCCTCGTACGGTCCACCCTCGTGTGTCAAGGCAAGAGACCTAGCACCGATGACAGCAGGCCGCCACCGGCGCTGCTGCTCCCTTGGCCTCGCGGGCGGAGCAACCGCCCTGCGCGGATACCGACCAGGCCGGCAGTCGTCGCGCACTGCCGCGCCAGCGTCCCGGCAACCACGACGCCAGAGCGGCGGCACCGCTCGTGGTTGCGCGGTGGACAGCTCAGAGAGCGCGGTAACGCTGAATGCCGGCACTATACCGCGTGCTGGCGTCCTGTGTCAATGGTCATCGGGCCGTGGGGCGTGGGGCCAGGCTAGGGGTGGACGGCAGGAAGCGCGAGCGCTTCGTGTTCCCGCCGAGTGGAGCATCTGTCTGCGGGTTGAGGCATCTCGGCTGGCGGAGCCGGAGACCGTGCGCTGGGGCCTGGAGCCGGCCCGAGCCCACCG
Organism: Anaerolineae bacterium; assembly: GCA_013178015.1. NCBI lineage: Bacteria > Bacillati > Chloroflexota > Anaerolineae > Anaerolineae bacterium. The sequence goes on along the minus strand of JABLXR010000001.1, from coordinate 97,213 downwards.
ACAGGGTAGGAGGGAAGGCACTGCTCATGACGTACCCGTCGCCCGCGTGTACCTCTACAGAAACGGGCGTCGTGGCGTGGCAGCTTGCCGCCGTGCGGCATGTGGCACGCAGAATGAGGCAGAGGCCACCGAAGGGGTGAAGGGGCGGAGCACTCGAACTACGCCGATAGCGGCGAGGGACGCTGTGCAGTGGCACGCCGCGACTCCCTGCGCCCTCGGTCTGGGTCCCAGCACTGGATACGCGCTTTCGCCATCCCACTTGACAACGGGATCGCGATCTCGCTACACTAGAGACGTTCCCGGTAACGCTACCGGTCGTGCTTGGGTGGTGTTTCTCTTGTCTGCGAGGAGTTTGCCCTTGTGAGGGTCACCATCCGTGATATAGCTCGTCGGGCAGGTGTGTCCGTGAGCACGGCGAGCCGGGCTCTGAATGACAAGCCTGATGTGGCTCGTGCCACGCGGGAACGTGTTCTTGCCGCCGCCCAGGAGCTCAACTACACCGCCGACGCCTACGCACGCACACTGGTGGGCGGCAGAAGCCGCATGCTTGGCCTCATCATCCCCAACAACGGTGATTCCTTCTTCGCTCAGCTCGCGCGTGGGGTCGCAGATGCGGCCACTGCGCGCGGTTACGGCATGATCATCTACAACACCAACGAGTGCCCAGAACTGGAGCTGCAAGCTCACCGGCTGATGCTGGAGAGACGGGTAGAAGGCGTTCTGGTAGCGTCCGTGGAGAGCGGCATTCACGCACTCTCCCGCCTGATTGAGGCTGGCGTGTGTTGCGTGCTCCTCAATAGGCGCTTGGAGGGGCTAGACCTCGACTACGTGATCTCTGACTACGAGGATGGCGCCTACCAAGCAACGGCGCATTTGTGCCGCCTGGGGCACACTTGCATCGCGCACGTCACGCTGGAGGGCGACCGTTACAGCGTGCGGACGAGGCTGGCAGGCTACCGTCACGCTCTCGAGGAATATGGCGTTCGGATGGCGCCGGAGCTGGTCGTACGTTGCTCCCCAGAGCTTGCTAGCGTGTACGAGCGTGTCCTGCAGGCCTTGCCAGCGCTAAGCCCGCGTCCGACGGCCATATTTGCCTACAACGACCTTCAGTGCACTCCCATTCTTAAGGCCTTACGAGAGCTTGATTGGGCTGTGCCGGGCGATATGGCGCTCGTTGGCTATGACGATGCCGAGTTTGCGGCCTGGCTTTCTCCACCCCTGACGACCGTGTCCCAGTCTCCGTACGATGTAGGCATGAAGGGAGCTGAGCTCCTTATCGAGGGGCTTGAGCAGTCGGACGAAAGGAGCTCGGAACCGCGGCAGCTTGTGCTCAAGCCGCAGCTAGTGATCAGGCAGTCATCGGGGCCACCTGCCCGAGAGGAGAGAGTCAAGTGACGAGTGTTGAGCTCGGCGGCTGGTCCCTCGCCCCTTGCGTTAGGCGCCACGGAAGGCGCAGCCGTCCGCGTAGGAGGTAAGAGTGAGCGGTCTGCCCGGGGATGGCGCAGGGCGGCAGCGGTCGCGGTTCACCAGAGTGATGCTGTACAACGACCCGAGCGGGCTCCTTTCCTTCTGGTATTCTGCCGAGTGGCAGCTGCAGGTTGAGAGCGAGCCTTTGCCGCGTGTTCGACTGACGCCCGATGTCAGAGACCCGGACACACACATGGCCATAGCGGTGAGTGACCTTGGTGCTCCCCTCGCTCCAGGAGAGCAACCTGCGGTCCTGGAGGGAGTGCGCGAGGGGCTGGCACAGCTTGATAGGTGCGAAGTCCACTCCCTTGGCGAGATCGCAGTGGGCAGCCTCTGGGGAGTGGAGTGGCGGTGCAGCTTCGATGTGGCCGACCGGCGTTGCTGGCGGCGCGGCAGGCTGTTCTTCAGCGACCGGTATCAGTATGCAGTGGTGTTTCAAGGCTCCACCGAGGAGCGTTTTGGCTACTGGCGAGGCATGTTCGAGTGGACCATGCTTACCGTCGGCACCGGGTCCTTCGACGCCCAACGATGGCTGGCGGACCATCGGCTGGGGCTCGAGTCGAGCACAGGGGAAAGGAAGTGATGACTGCCTGATGACTACCGGCTTCCGTGGCAGGGAGGGTATCTTGGTTTGGCCGCTCGCAGAGACCATACAGGAGGACCTAAGATGGCAAGGAGATGCACGATGAACCGCAGAGCCTTCCTAAGAGCCTCAGCCATGGTTGTGGCAGCGGCAGGCGTCGGCGCCTGCGCCCCTGGTGCTCCGGCGCCAACGCCCACCGAAGCCGCCGTCGAGGTGGCGACACAAGCGCCGGAGGCCAGTCCCAGTCCAGCTGCACCGCTAGCCAAGTACAGCGAAGCGCCCATGTTGGCTGAGCTGGTGAGTGGCGGGACTCTCGAGCCGGTGGAACAACGTCTTCCGCCGACCCCTCAGATCATCGAGCCCATCGAAGAAGTAGGGCAGTACGGTGGCACGGTGCGCGTCGCTATCGGCAACGCCAATGCTCTCTTCGGCGATGGGCAGGCGGTGATAGGCACTGAGCTAGTGCTGCGTATCGACAGGGATTTCAACAGTATCACGGGCGGGTTGTTCGAGAGCTGGGAGTTCAACGACGACGCCACAGAGCAGGTCCTGTATCTGCGTAAGGGGCTGCGCTGGTCGGACGGTCAACCTATGACCACGCAGGATTGCCTCTTCGACTGGGAAGACTGCAGGCTCAACGAAGAGCTCTTCCCCGCGGGTCCCGGCGATGTGTGGCGTGCTGGGCCCGACAAGGTGCCCATGAAGATGACGGCACTCGATGATTACACTTTGAAGCTGGAATTCGCCGCCTCGTATCCGCTCATCATCCTGAACCAGGGATTCTACTCTGGCTGCCAGGGTGGTGGAATGTGGGCACCCAAGCATTACGGGCAGCAGTTTCACCCCAAGTATGCCGACCAGGAGGATCTCGACAAACTGGTCAAGGATGCCGGTTTCGAGAACTGGACGCAGCTGTTCGGGGACAAGATGCGGGTGGGCTCTACCATCCCTGCGGCTGTGGGTCTGCCAGGGATGACGGCCTTCATCCGCACGGCCGACGACCCGGATCACCACACGTATGAGCGTAACCCGTACTACTGGAAGGTAGACACAGCCGGGAACCAGTTGCCGTACTTCGACAAGGTGATCGTCTATATCGTGCCCGACAAGGAGCTGCTCACGGCAAAGCTGCTGGCCGGTGACCTCGACTTCGTCGGCCACAGCACCTACCTCAAGAACATGGAGCTGTATAAGAGGGCCGAGCAGGAGGGCAAGGTCAAGGTCTACCTCTGGAAGTCAACCCTCGTCTCCGCTGTCATCATCTACCCGAACTTGACCGCCAAGGACCCGGAGCTGCGGGACTTCTTCCAGAGATTGAACGTGCGGAGAGCTCTGTCCATTTCGATCAACCGCGACGAGATCAACGACGTTGTTCACTTCGGCCTCGGTGAGCCGCGCCAGGTCGCGCTGTGGCCCAACTCGATCTACTATAAGGAGGGCGATGAAGCGCACTACGCCGAGTACGATCCGGACAGGGCTAACCAGTTGCTGGACGAGGAGGGCTTCACACAGCGGGATTCTGAAGGGTATCGTCTCTTCCCTTCTGGCAAGCGTATAGGTTGGCTGGGTGAGTTCGACCCGGAGCAGGGCGATATCCAGCCCACTCTCGAGCTATGCATCCAGTACTGGAAGGACATCGGCATCGAGTTCAGCATCAAGCCGGTGAACCGTCAGCTCCTTAGCGAGCGGGCTATCGCCAACGAACTGCCGATGTTGTTCTGGCAGGGAGATGTCGGTTCTGACATCGTCTTTCCGTCCACCAGCAAGATCCTACATGCCGCTCCAGAGTGGGGCAACGCCCTTGGTTGGGGCCGGGCGTGGGAGGCCTACATGACCCTGAAGGGCCAGTTCCCCGATCTGGAGGAGGAGCCGCCAGACTGGGTCAAGGCGCAGTACACGGATAGGAGTGAGTTCAACGTCACCCTGGATGAGCAGGAGCGCATTGCCATCATGCGCCGCATGCTGGACCGCTTCTACGAGCACTTGCCGTGTTTCGGCACGGTCGGGGTGCCCCAGGCCATAGTCACCAAGCCCAACTTCGGCAACTTCCCCGAGGATGGTGTCTGGGGATTCGCAACTATCCGCGCTGTGCCCGTCAACCCGGAGCAGTTCTTCTACAAGTAGGCTTAGCGCTGATCGCAGGTGTCCTTCCGGCTCGGCGCCTCCCGGGCCGGAAGGACCCGAGCATATGATGCTGAGCTGGGGTCTCTTGGCATGCGGGCGTACCTGGCAAGAAGAATCCTGCAGTGCATTCCGATTCTCGTCGGCATCTCTGTCATCGCCTTTGCCATCATTCAGCTGCCGCCGGGGGATTACCTCACCACCTACGTCAACAACCTGGCAGCGCAGGGCGAGGTGATCGGAGAAAGCGAAATCGCCGCGCTCAAGCGGCAGTACGGGCTGGACCTGCCCGTATACATGCAGTACGTCAAATGGACGGCTAACTTCATCCAAGGCCGAATGGGGTATTCCTTCTACTGGAACAAGCCGGTGTCTTCCCTCATTGGCGAGCGCATTGCGCTCAGTATGATTGTGTCCATCTTCACCCTCATAGTGCAGTACAGCATCTCCATTCCCGTAGGCATCTACTCCGCGGTGAAGCAGTATTCGCTGTCTGACTACATCATCACTTTCATAGCGTTCATAGGTGTGGGGCTGCCCGCCTTCTTGGTCGCGCTGGTGGTCATGTACCTGGGCATAAGGTACTTCGGCCTTAGTGCCGGTGGGCTCTTCTCGCCGGAGTATCTCGACGCCCCGTGGAGTGTGGCGCGCGTAGTGGACTTGCTCAAGCACATGTGGCTTCCGGTAGTGGTCATTGGCATCTCGGGCACTGCGGGCACCATTCGGGTCATGCGCGCCATAACGCTCGACGAGTTGAGCCGGGCCTACGTCGAGGCAGCGCGCGCCCGTGGCCTTACTGAAGCACAGGCGGTGCTGAGATACCCCGTGCGGGTGGCCCTGAACCCGGTGATGAGCACCATAGGCTGGCAACTGCCGGCCATCGTCTCGGGGGAGACGCTCGTGGCCCTGGTCCTGGGGCTGCCAACCTGCGGTCCTCTGCTGTACACGGCGCTCATTACCCAGGACATGTTTCTCGCGGCAAGTTTCATCATGATTCTGAGCGCGCTCACGGTGCTGGGCACGCTCATATCGGATGTGTTGCTCGCCTGGATTGACCCGCGCGTGCGGTTTGGGAGGGCCGAATAGGTGGCAGAGCAGGAAATCGCTAAGCCTCAGCCACTGAGCGTGCCCGCGGCAGAGGTTGAGCTGCCGGTAGACGAGGCGGAGGAGGGTAAGCTTGCCCTTCTCTCCCACAGACAGCTTGTCTTCCTGCGCTTCCGCAAGAACAGGTTGGCAGTGCTGGGGCTATGCGTCATCACCTGTCTCTACGTCATGGTCGCCTTTGCCGAGTTCGTGGCCCCCTACGACCCGAACCGTCGGTTCCAGGGGTACGTCTACGCGCCGCCGAGCAAGATCCGCCTGCAGGCCGAGGACGGCAGCTGGCACTGGCCCTTCACCTATCCCGTCAAGCGCAAGACTGACACTATCACGTTCGAGCGCAAGTTTCTGGAAGACACGAGCACCCGCTACACGATTCGGCTCTTTGTGCGCGGGGACAGCTACAAGCTCTGGGGCCTGATCAGGACCGATCTGCATCTTTTCGGCGCCCCTGGGTACGACGGTCCCTTGACCCTATTTGGTCTGGACTACATGGGCAGGGACCTCTTCTCTCGGGTAATCTACGGCAGCCGGATTTCCCTCTCGGTGGGCCTCGTGGGCGTGCTGATGAGCCTGGTGATCGGGCTCATTCTCGGCGGGTTGTCTGGCCTCTACGGAGGAGTGGCCGACAACATCATCCAGCGCGTCATCGAGCTCATTCGCTCGATTCCTACTATACCGCTTTGGATGGGATTGGCAGCAGCTTTGCCGCCGAGCTGGCCACAGCTGCGCATCTACTTTGCCATCACCATCATCCTCTCTTTCGTTGGCTGGACAACGCTTGCCCGCGTCGTTCGCGGCAAATTCCTCTCCCTGCGGGAAGAAGATTTCGTGCTTGCTGCGCGCCAGAGCGGGGCTAGCGAATGGTTCATCATCTGGCAGCACCTTGTACCCTCTTTCATGAGCTACATATTGGTGCACCTGACGCTAGCCATCCCCGGAATGATCCTTGGGGAGACCTCTCTTAGCTTCCTGGGGCTGGGGCTAGCTCCGCCGACCATCAGCTGGGGGGTGCTCCTCAAGGACGCCCAGAAGCTGCAGGAGGTGGCGCTGCACCCGTGGATCCTTATCCCGGCGCTCTTCGTGCTCGCGGCAGTGCTTAGCTTCAACTTCCTTGGCGATGGCCTGCGCGATGCTGTCGATCCCTACGGGCAGAGGGTCTAGCGAAGATGTACGTTGATGGTGCGGGCGCAGCTGGTATCCTGGTCGAAGTGAAAGAGCTGCGGACGTACTTCGATCTTACGGAGGGTACGGTACGCGCCGTGGACGGCGTCAGCTTCCAGGTGAGCAGGGCGCGGACGCTTGGCGTGGTGGGAGAGAGTGGCTGCGGCAAGAGCGTGACAGCCCGCTCGATCATGAACATGATCCGTAGACCCGGCCGCATCGTCGGCGGCCAGATTCTATACCATCGGCGCAGGAATGGGTCGCGCAGCTCGATGGAGCAGGTGATCGACCTGGTACAGCTACCGCCAATGGGCGAGGAAATGCGGGCCATACGCGGTGGCGAGTTCGCCATGATCTTCCAGGAGCCGAAGGCTTCCTTCAGCCCGGTGCACACTGTCGGCAGCCAGATCGTTGAGGCCATCGTGCTGCACCAGAGCATCAGCAGGGAGGAGGCAAGGGAACGCGCGGTGGAGATGCTGCGTCGCGTCAGTATCCCCAACCCGGAGGAGCGCATAGATGCCTATCCGCATCAGCTCTCCGGCGGCATGTGCCAGCGGGCGATGATCGCCCTGGCGCTCTCTTGCCGGCCAGACCTACTCATAGCCGATGAACCGACTACAGCTCTGGACGTCACCACCGAAGCCCAGATACTTGACCTTATCCAGGAGTTGCAGGAGACCTACCATACGGCCGTCATGTACATAACGCATAACCTGGCGGTCCTGGCGGAGATCGCCCACGAGGTGGTGGTCATGTACATGGGCCGGGATGTGGAGCAGGCGTCTACCCAAGAGATCTTCGAGAACCCGTTGCATCCATACACTCGTGCCTTGCTGCGCTCGATCCCGCGGGTGGACCAGGACGTCGAAGAGCTTGCTGTGATCCGCGGCCGAGTGCCCGATCCCTACGCCATTCCCCGGGGATGCCCCTTTCATCCTCGGTGCGGCAGCCGCAAACCGGTGTGCAGCGCCGACGTTGAGGTCCCGCACGTGGATGCCGCGCCGGGGCACCGGGTCCGTTGCCATCTCTACTCCTGAGGGCGCGGGGGGCGTCGATGGATGCGGTAGACAATCAGCCTCTTCTCTTGGTGCGGGAGCTCAAGAAGCATTTTCCCATCACTAAGGGCCTCTTTGCTTCCGTCAAGGGCCATGTGAAAGCCGTAGACGGTGTGAGCTTCGAGGTCCCCCGGGGTGAGGTGCTCGGCCTCGTCGGTGAGAGCGGCTGTGGCAAGACGACGGCGGGGAGGGTGATCGTTCGGCTATACCGGCCGACCGCCGGTGAGATCCTCTTCCGTCTGCCCGATGGCCAGGTGGTGGATCTGGCGCGGCTGGATCATGGCGAGCTCAGGCCCCTGCGACGGTACATGCAGATGATATTCCAGGACCCGTTTTCTTCCCTCAACCCGCGCAAGACGATCCTGGACATAGTGGGGGAGCCGCTGCGGGTGAATGGCGTGGCCCAGGGGCGGCAGCTACAGGACCGGGTGGCGGAGCTCTTGCACCTGGTGGGGATGCGCCCCGAATACATGATGCGCTACCCACATGCTTTCAGCGGGGGCCAGCGGCAACGCATCGGCATAGCGCGGGCGCTGGCGCTCAACCCCCAGTTCATTGTGGCCGACGAGCCCGTCTCTGCGCTGGATGTCTCGGTGCAAGCGCAGATACTCAACCTGATGCGGTCGTTGCAGAGGCAGCTGGGCCTGACGTTCCTCTTCATCTCCCATGACTTGAGCGTGGTGAAGCACATGAGCAACCGCATCGCCGTCATGTATGTGGGTAAGCTGGTGGAAGTGGCCGACCGGGAAGCCCTGTTTGCCAGGCCGCTTCACCCCTACACTGAGGCCCTCCTCTCGGCGGTGCCAGTGCCGGATCCCCGGCGAAAGCGTACGAGGTTGGTCCTGGCGGGAGAGGTTCCCGACCCGGCCAACCCACCACCAGGCTGCCCATTCCACCCTCGCTGCCGTTACGCCGAGCCGGTCTGCGCCAAGGAGGAGCCCGAGCTGCGAGCCATGCCCGGCGAGAGGACAGTGGCCTGTCACCGGTCTGAGGACCTGGGTCTGGCCGGCGCCCTGTCCTCCTATCGGCCGGCCCAGGGGGTAAGCTCTTGACGCCCCGGGAGAGAGTGCTCACCGCGCTTTCTCGACGCGTCCCGGACTGCGTCCCCAAGACGATGTCTCTCTGCCCGAGCCAGCTTGAGCGCTTTCGGCAGGAGACTAGCGCTGAGGATCCCGCGAGCTACTTCGGCTTCGAGGTGCGGGATGTACACCCCCTGCCGGCGCGGCCCTCCGGCGACCTCACACCTTACCGGCGCGGCTACCCCGAGGGGGCGCGCGTGGATGAGTGGGGAGTCGGCTGGGCAAAGGGTTCCGAGTATCACTTCGAACGGATCCTTCACCCCCTGGCGGGGGCGCGCTCCGTGCAGGAGATAGCGCGCTACCCCTTGCCGGACCTAGCAGCAGAGGAGCGGTTTGCTGGGTTTGCCGCCGCGGTGACTTCACTGCACGAGCAGGGCCTGGCCGTGGTTGCTCACTGCACACCATTGGGCGGCACCGTATTCTGGCCTGCTTACAAACTCCGGGGCATGGAAGCCCTCATGATGGACATGATGACGACGCCAGAACTGGCCGAAGCACTCCTGGACCGTGTGACCGAGGTGTCGTCCCGTCTCGCTGCTCGTCTGGCTAGCTTCGATATCGACGTGCTTTGGCTGGCGGACGACTTTGGCACGCAGAGAGCTCTCATGATGAGGCCAGCCTTGTGGCGAAGCTGGTTCAAGCCGCGCCTCCAGCAGGTGATCGACGCTGCCAGATCGGCGCGAGCGGGCTTGTTGGTTGCCTTCCACAGTGACGGCAAGATAGACGAGATCATCCCCGATCTCATCGACATCGGAGTCGACGTACTCAATCCTCTTCAGCCCGAGGTCACGAACATAGCGGCCATCAAGAGGGAATATGGTGGGCATTTGGCCTTCTGGGGCGGGGTAGGGACGCAGACCACGCTGCCCTTCGGCTCGCCGACCGACGTGCGCCAGGCCGTGCGGGAGCTGATCCTCGCTGTCGGGGCTGGCGGTGGCCTGCTGGTTGCGCCCACCCATCTGGTGGAGCCGGAGGTACCGTGGGAGAACATCTTGGCCTTGGTGCAAGCGGTTGAGGATTACGGCTGGTACGAGTTGGGCTGAGGGCTATGGCGGGGCAAGCTGGGTTACCACCTTGCCAGCCTGCTGAGAATCCGCAGCAAGGAGGCGGACATGCCTACCGTAGAAAGAGCCTGCCCTGTAGTCAGGGTCACTGATGGGCCGTTCTATCACTTCTTTGGCTACTACGACAAGTGCCCCTGGGATGCCGCCGGTCGCAATCTCCTTTGTATGCGCGTCGCCTTTATGCACCGGCCCCCTGGCCCTGAGGACATGGCCATCATCGGAACGGTAGACCTGCAGGACGGCAACCGCTGGAGTCCTCTCGCCGAGACCACCGCTTGGAATTGGCAACAAGGTACCCACCTGCAGTGGCTCGGCTCCGCTCCTGACAGGCTGGTCATTTTCAACACCCGGGAGCGCGATCACTACGTCGCTGTGATCCTGGACGTGCACACTGGGGAGAGGCAAGTCCTGCCCCGCCCGATCTACGCCGTCTCCGCCGACGGCCGGCAGGCGGTTACCCTGAACTTCTCCCGAGTGGCCTGCACCCGTCCCGGCTACGGCTACGTGGGGGTGCCCGACGCCTGGGCGGAGGACCCCGCCCCGGCCGAGGATGGCATCTATCATATGGACCTGGCGACTGGGGCTAGCCGCCTGGTCATCAGCTTGGCGCAGATGGCCCAGTTCCAACGTGAGGCTTCGATGGAGGGCGCCGAGCACTGGTTCAACCACCTCCAGTTCAACCCCTCGGGCACGCGTTTCATCTTCCTGCATCGCTGGCGCGGACCGGGGATCCGCGGCTGGCACACGAGGCTCTTTACGGCAAGCCCTGACGGGAGCGATATCGCCTTCCTTGGCAGGGAGCACCTCGTCTCTCACTTCGATTGGCGGGACGACGACCACGTGCTTGCCTGGTCGCGCCACAACGGCGAGGACCACTTTCACCTGTATCGGGACCGATCGGACGAGGTCGAGGTGGTGGGGCGGGACGTGCTGCTCCAGGACGGTCACTGCTCGTACAGCCCCGATCGCCGGTGGCTCCTCGATGACACGTACCCGGATCCGGCACGCTCGGAGCGTACCCTGATTCTGTATCATTTGGAGAGCAATACCCGCTTCGACGTGGGCCACTTCTACGCTGCTCCCGATATCTCCGGCGAGATACGCTGTGACCTGCATCCTCGCTGGAACCGCGATGGCACCCAAGTGTGCTTCGACTCGATCCACGAAGGAGAACGGCAGGTCTACTGCATGGATGTCTCGGGGGTGCTGGGAAGCGAGGCCAAGTTGGTGTAGACAATGGCATCTGCCGATCGGCCTAGCGTGAGCTCTGGTGAGGGCCGAGTCCACAGCGCCCATGAGGACCGGCAGGATGGAATGAGACCTCTCGGGCTCCGCCTGGGCGGTGGTGTCCCCCAAGACGGCCTGGATGAAGCTGAGTGCGCGCCTACCGGAGGGTTGGGTGGTCGCGCTTGAGCCTTTGCCCCTCCAGCTCTGACAGCGGCTTCTTGGCTACTCTGCTCATGTGGATGGAGCCGATAGCGAGCAGTACGCGGTGTCCCCCTAAGGGGGCAAGGTAGGAAGCATCTCCAAGAGGTCCTGGCTGCTGACAAGCGGTGCCGGCCGCCACACGGGCTCGGGGTCTGGACCCTCGGGGTGAGGGGGCCATGGCGTTCAGCCGGATGCTCTTGGGGCACTCTCAGGCCAGGATCATGTGAGTATTGGGCAGGCTCTTTACGGCTAGCTGGTGGCTGGAAGAGAAGCCGCACTGGTCCAGGAAGGACAGGGCTGGCTGCGCTGGTTGACCTCGGAAGCGACGGGGACGGCTTGCAAGCGCGGGCTATTGTCGCTAGCATGAAACGCAAGACCTAGGCTAGCAGGGTGATGGGCTTGAGCAAGATACCACTGAAAGCCAACTACCTCAGCGAGCTGCTGCTTCACCTCAGGCTGTGGTGGCGCCTCCTGCGCGACCCCAGAGTCCCCGGCGTACTGAAGCTGGCCGTCCCCGCTCTGGCTCTCGTGTACGTGCTCTGGCCTGCCGACCTTCTGCTCGATCTGGTCCCGGTGCTGGGCCAGGTGGATGATGTGCTGGTGCTGCTGCTGGCATTGCGCCTGTTCGAGTCCTGGGCCCCGCGCTCGGTGGTGACCGAGCATCTGGCCCGCCTGCGGCGATCCGGGGCCCCCGCCGGAGCGCACGGCGACGACGTGATAGACGGCGAGTACCGCATCCTGTAGGTCCAGCTCGAAGTCACGCGTCCGGGCAGGGTAGCGGTAACTGCCCAAGGGGCGCTGGGTGGTAGGACCGTACGCTTCGGCAGGCCACGGGCGCAAGAGGTTGGTCGAGACCACGCCACCCACCACGACACCTCCCCATTGCGCTCTCGCTGGCCTGACGCCTCCGGAGGTCGAGGAATGAACCAGGTGACTCGTCGCCAGCTGTTCCGAGGGTCCGTCGCCCTTCTGACGGCTCCAGGACTTGTGAGCTTGAGTGCCTGTGCTGTGACACCGGCGCCGCTGCCCGCCAGCGAAGCATCGCCGGTCAGTACCCCGGCTTCCACGGTGGCGCTCGCAGGCGTGGTGCAGGAGGGCGAGCGGTTCACCCTCGAGGTACTGACCGATTTCCCTCCCCAATACCTCGAGTATACGACCGGGAGCATTCACCCCAGGCTGGAGGAGATGCACCCGGGCGCAACGGTGCAGTACCTTCCCTTCGATCTTACTCGGCTGGAGGAGCACCTGCTCGTAGCTCGAGCCGCCGGGGTCATGCCGGACCTCTTCCGGCTGGACGAGACGCTCCTGCCTCGCGTTGCCAATGACGAGCTGTCCCTTCCGCTGGACGAGCGCGTGGCGGAATGGGGGGTGGAGGACGACTTCTACCCGGCTGCCCTCAGCTGTGTGCGCTGGAAGGGCAGGACCTGGGGCCTCCCGCAGATGGTCAGCCCCCGCCATTACTGCTATCGGCGAGACATAACTGAGGAAGCGGGGGTTCAGATACCAGATGAGTGGACCTGGGACGACATGCTGGAGGCGGCCATTAGGCTCACTGTGGTGGAGGAGGGGAAGGTGGTGCGCCTGGGCTCTTCCTGTCCCGTGGATTTCCGGGAGTTCTGGGGAGCCCTGCGCGCAGCGGGCGGCAGGCTGATCGCGAACGGGAAGCCTGCGTTCGGTGACGAGGCCGGGCTATGGGCGCTCAAGTGGATCACGCAACGGAACACTGCCTTGGTCCCCGAGGGTACAGCGCCTCTGGACGAGTCCTCCATCCCGCATTTCGCCGCCGGCCGGTGGGCCATCGCCTACGGACACGTTGGCGGCCACTGGGCGGACGTAAGGCGGTACGCGCCCGACAAGGCGGCGCTGGTAAGCGTGCCTCAGCCCCCGCTGCAAGAGCGGCGCGTCTGCCCGATAGACACCGGATGGCTTGCCATGGCGGCCACCACCAGGTATGCGGAAGCAGCGTGGGACTACCTGAAGCTGCACCTGGAGCCAGAACCCCTGGCGGTGCTCAACCAGGGCCTGGCCTGGGTGCCGCCACGTCGGTCGGCCGCCGAGACGGCCGAGTACATGAGCGACCCGGTGATGCGGAAGACCGAACAGAACCTGGCCCAGTACGGAGAGCCATTCGAGGCTATTCCAGAGTGGCGTAGGTTCGAATGGATCATAGAGCAGGCTATCGAGGCGGCTGTTTTGGGGTTGGGGACGCCGGAGGAAGCGCTCGCCGATGCCGCCGCGCAGGCTGACAGGATCATGGCGGGCTACCCGGACTGGCCCAGAAGCTAGGACTAGTTGCGCCCAAACTAGGGAGCGGGAGTGCATCCCCGAGGGCTCCGCGTCTGGTGTCCGGACCGCTGTCCGCCCGGGCGCGCCCCACCGCCACCGGGTGCACGCCTGGCCCTGGGGCTCCCGCGTCGCGCCCCGGGGGCCCCAGGGCTACTTCCTGGCCAGATCTTCGACCGTCGGGCGCGATCAGCCCTCGCCGATTGGCTCCATGATCAGGTCGTACTCCAGGGCTTGCCGCACGCGCGCCCTCAACATGCTACCAGGGGCGAACTCCCCGCGCACGATGGCCAGTCCGTCCACCTCGGGAGCATCGCGGTAGGTCCGACCTACGCTGATGCCGTCGCCCGCGCCCTCGACCAGCACCTCCATTTCGCGTCCCACTAGCGATCGGTGTATCTCCAGAGAGATGGACTGCTGCGTCTCCAGGAGCAGACCGCGCCGCTCTTCCTTGACTGGGTCAGGCACCCAGGGTTGGAGGGTGTAAGCATAGGTGCCGGGCTCAGGGGAGTACACGAACGCGCCCACATGGTCGAAGCGCATGTCGGCTACGAACCGGAGCAGGGCCTCGAACTCAGCCTCCGTCTCGCCGGGATAGCCCACGATGAAGGCGGTGCGCAAGGCAACGTCCGGCATGGCGACGCGGATGCGCTCGATCAGGCGCACCACTGTGTCCACGTCCGGTGGACGGCGCATGCGCCGGAGTACGTCCGGGTGGGCATGTTGCAGGGGCAAGTCGAAGTAGCGGCAGACTTGCCGGTGGGTGGCCATGGTCTCGATCAACCTGTCTGTGACGTGCTGAGGATAGGCGTACATGAGCCGCACCCACGGCAGCGCCGGCGCGGCCTCCAGGATCGTCTCCAGCAGGACGGCCAGCCCGTCGTTCTCGCCCCGATCGCGCCCGTAGGCGGTGGAGTCCTGAGCAACCAGGACGATCTCCTTGTATCCATGTCCGGCCAGGTCCACCACTTCATCCACGATTTGGTGGAGGGGGCGGCTACGATAGGGCCCCTTGATGCGGGGGATGGTGCAGAAGCCGCAAGGTCCAGAGCAACCCTCCGCGATCTTGACGTAGGCAGTCGCCCCTGCCGGGCGACGGCGCAGGTCGGGGGCGGCGGTGGTGCTATCGCCTGTCCACACGAGTGGTTCCTGGCGCTGGCGCAGGAGGGCGAGGAAGGGGCCGGCCTCGTGCCAGCGCCGGGTGCTGAGGATCCCGTCCAAGCCGGGCACGGTTTCCAGGAGCAGTTCGGGGTTGAGCTCCGCTAGGCAGCCGGCCGCTACCAGCAGCTGGCTCCTTGTCCTCCTTGCGGCCAGCCGGCGCAATTCCTCTAGCGACTCCTCGCGTGCCGGCTGGATGAACCCGCAGGTGTTGACGATGATGGCATCGGCCCCGGAGGGATCATCCGTGAGGCGAAAGCCCTGCTCTGTGAGATGAGCGGCCATGGCCTCGCTATCCACCTGGTTCTTGGGGCACCCCAGCGTTACTATGGCGACCTTCTGCATTCGCGCTCCAGTGAGGTTGGATGAGGCCGGCCAACCGGTCAGGGAAGCCGGCAGGCAAGCTTCCAGGATCGGGGGGACGGGTCCTGAGATGAGCACCGCCGCTCAGGCCCTTCGCTGCGCTCAGACTACGACAGCAAGCCCTGGCTGCATTGTCGCTACACCTTCTCTGGAAAGGCGCGCCCAGGCGCGCCGTGCCTCCACTTGCCCACCACGCCTGGTGCACCTTCCGTCGGAGCAGTGCGCGCGCCCACGCGCGCCCTGTCTCCGCCTGCCCACCGCGCCTGAAGAGCGCTCCCTCCTCAGAGGGAGTCCGAACGCCGTCGCCTTGCCCTCGCACCTGGCGGAAGGGCGGGATCGGAGAGCCTGTGCAGAAGCCGCCGGCGCGGGTCTACGCCGTGCGGCTGCCGTCTGAACCGGCTCGTTCACCCGGTCCTGGGCTCTCACGCTCGCAGCAGGGAGGCTCCGTGGCAGTGTCGGGCTGTCGAGCGCTCCCGAGGCGCTGGCGTGCCCCGTAGCGGAGCGGGTCTTATCGCGCCGCCTTGACGCCCACCTAAGCCAAGTGTATCCTGCACTAGGGTCTGTTAGCCAGACTGCACCGTCGTACGGGGGAGGCTTGAAGAGCATTTCGGTTTCCTGGTCTTCGGAAGTGCAAGACGATGAAGCAGTACAGAGCCTAGCTGCCATCGTAGGTGTGATCACATCCCTCTACTACACTCGCTGGCCCTGGGGTCTCATCTCCCCCATCGTGGGGCTGCGGCCCTTCGGTAACTGGGTCATTCCGGCCTTACAGGAAGGCTCCGACTACTCCAGCTTCGACTGGTATGTGGAGAGCTCGCTAGACCCCAGCTCGGACGCTGTAGATGCCGACCGATTCCTGGAGCTGGTGGAGCACGAACCGTGGCAGCGGGAGTCGAGCCACTACGACTTCTCTGTGGTGCGCCGGCCACTGCGCCGGGCCGAGTGCTCCGAACCAGTGCCGCTGGCCTGTCGGCCGGGCGTGGCCGCGGTGGTATCCACGGATTGGGTACGCGGCTTCGGGAGCCTGGAGGGGCAGAGGCTGGCCCTACGCCGCCTCAGTATGTACGGGATCGGCAGGGCCATGGGCCTGCAGCCCCATGACGACGACGCTACCCTGTGCGCCATGCGGTCCTTCCACGGCCGGGCCGATCTTCTGTCGAAGGCTATGGACGAGCACGCCCAGAGCGTCATCTACTGCGAAGACCATCTCTCCGATCTGCTCAGCACCCTCCTCAGCGGACGTTCCCCCCTGAACTGACTGCTCCCCGGCGGATGCCTTCGGCCGGGATGATCCCCTGCCTAACCCACCGCGGGAGCCGAGCGCGGACCCCGCAGCGTAGGGGCAGAGGACCATCGGGCCGCGCCGGCCCCGGTCCACGAGGCCGAATACCTCGTGCTGCAGCTGGATCAGCGCCGTGCGATCCCGCTATAATGAGAATCTACTGCGCGGGAGGTGGGCTGTCGTGGGTGAGCTGTCTCTGGACTTCGTAGGGCTCAAGCTGCGCTCGCCCGTGATCGCTGGTTCGGCTGGCATCACCGGCACTGTAGAGGGGATGAAGCGCGCCGAAGAGGCGGGTGCAGGCGCCGTGGTTATGAAGAGCCTGTTCGCCAAGGAGGTGTGCCGGGTAGCACCCACTCCCCGCTTCCGCGTGTTGCGCCAGACAGCCGGGCGCGACCGGAGCTTCGCGCTCTACTCCTACGAGCAGGCCAGCGAGTGGGGGCCGGATCGCTACGCCGAGGAGGTGCGGCGAGCCAAGGAGGCCTTGAGCATCCCGGTGATCCCCAGCATCAATTGCCTGACCGCCGACCAGTGGCTGGAGTACTCCGCTATGATGGAGGAGGCGGGCGCGGACGCGGTAGAGCTCAACCTGTCGTGCCCCCACGGTCCCCACCTGATGGAGGGTCACGACGTGACCCGGGAGATGATCGAGATGACCCGCCTGGTGAAGGAGGCGCGAAGCATCCCGGTCATCCCCAAGATGACGCCGCAACTGAGCAACCCGCCCGGGGTGGCGGTGGCCCTAGAGCGGGCAGGGGCGGACGCCATCGTGTGCTTCAATCGCTTCACCGGCCTAGACATAGACATCGATAGCGAACGCCCCGTCATGCACGGGGGATACGCGGGGCACGGCGGTCCCTGGTCACTGCTGTACACTCTACGCTGGCTGACTGCCATCTACCCGGCGGTGCAGGTGCCCCTGTCCATGAGCGGGGGCCTGACCAGCTGGCAAGACGTGGTCAAGGCTATCCTGGCCGGGGCCACGGTGACCCAGACCGTCACCGCGGTGGTCATGCGTGGCTACGGCGAGATTACCCGATTCAACCGGGGGCTCTCCCGTTGGATGGACGAAAAGGGCTACAGCACCCTGGCTGAGTTCAGGGGGGCTGTCTGCTCTCGCATCGTCTCCATGGAGGAAGTGTATCGCGATCACGTGCTCCGGGCCGAGATCGAGCGGGCCAAATGCACGTCGTGCGGGCTCTGCCAGCGCGTGTGCATCTACGACGCTGCCATCGAGAGCGACGGGGCCTACGCCGTCCTGCCCGATCGGTGCGACGGCTGCGGCCTCTGCGTCGAGGTCTGTCCGGCGGATGCCATCGCCATGGTGGCTAGGTAGTCGTCCGGCGAGGCGGTGAGGGGTAGTGGAGAGCCTGGCTGACCGAAGGGAGGAGCACGTACGGGCGCTGGCGCAAGGGCTCCACTCGCTGCTGGGGCAGCTGCGGGCCATGCCCGGGGTGCACCGGGTCATTCTCTTCGGTTCCTATGCCCGAGGTCGCCGTGACCTGCTGACCGACCTGGACTTGTTGGTGGTGATGGATTCGGCTCTGGATTTCGTCGGCAGGACCGCCGAGCTCGCCGGACGGTTGCGGGCGGGAGTGCCGCTGGACTTGTTGGAGTACACGCCGGAGGAGTGGGAGCGCCTGCGGGAGCGACCGTTCATGCGGGAGATTGTGAAGACCGGCAAGGTGCTCTATGAGAGGTGAGCCGAGAGCTGAGGGGCGGCGCTGGCTGGAGCAGGCAGAAGCCGACCTGGGCTGGTCCCGGCATCTGCTGGAGCAGGGGGCCTATTACCTAGTCTGCTTCCTGGCCCAGCAGACGGCGGGGAAGGCTCTGAAGGCCTTCCTGTATGCCCAGGGGGAGGAGCTTGTCGTCGGTGATTCCGTCAGGCAGCTGACGGAGCGCGCGGCAGCCTATGGTGAGGGATTCGCAGCCCGCCTGGAGTCGTGGGCCATCCTCGACGCCTACTACATCCCGACCCGGTATCCGAACGGTCTGCCGGACAGCATACCGGCCCGAGTGTTCAACCTGCAGGCGGCCGAGGGCGCCCTGGAGCTGGCGGAGCAGGCGGTGGCCGAGGTGTCACGGTGGTTCGCGGACACGGAGGGCCCGAGGTGAGCAAGACGGCGCGTGAGCTGACTCAGGGGGAGCTGGAAGAGTACCGGGAGGCCTACCGGGAACGGGCCGTCGAGGAGGAGCGGGCCCGGCAGGAGCGGGAACGCCGCGCGCGGGAGCTCGCTCGTCAGGCGGCCGATCTGCTAGGGCGCCGGTTCGGAGCTACTCGTGTGGTGCTGTTCGGTTCGCTGGCCGGGGGCCACTTCACCCTCTGGTCCGATGTGGACGTGGCGGCCTGGGGGATCAAGCCGCAGGATACCCTCGCGGCGCTGGGCGCAGTGCAGGACCTGTCCGATGAGATCGCGGTCAGCTTCGTAGACGTGGGTGCGTGCCGAGCCCCAATCCTGGCCAGCATCGAGGCCGAGGGGGTCGAACTATGAGTGGGGTGCACCTGGCGCTGGCGGCCCGCATTCGTCAGGAGGTGGACAGCCTGAATCTCGTGGTAGCCAGGGCTGAGAGGGCCGCCGAGCGCATGCGTGGTCAGCCCGACCCACTGTGGGCAGACGCGGCGGCGCTCAATCTGCATGACTTCTACGCCGGCCTAGAACGTCTCTTTCGACTGATCGCCAGCCAGGTTGACGGCTCCGTACCCTCGGGGCAGGAGTGGCATCGGGACTGGCTGCGCCAGATGGGGCTGTTCCTGAAACGAGTGCGGCCGGCCGTGCTATCGCCCGAGACGGTGAAGCGCTTGGACGAGTACCTCCGTTTCCGTCACGTGGTGCGCAACGTATACGCCTTGGAGCTCGATCCGGAGCGACTGCTGCCACTGGTGCACCATTTGCGTCCCGTCTTCGGCCTGGTGCGGCAAGACCTGTTGGAGTTCGCCTTCTTCCTGGAGGATGCGTGCGGGCCGAACGGCCTGGAGGTACAGGGGTAGCGGTGCCATCAAGGGCGGACGACTGGATGAGACAGGCCCTCCGAGACCTGGAGCAAGCGCGGCGATCGCGAGATGCTGGGCTGCACGAGTGGGCGTGCTTCGCCGCCCACCAGTCTGCAAAGAAGGCGGTGAAGGCTCTGCACCTCCAGTTGGGCCAGGAGGCATGGGGACACGTGGTGGCACGGCTCCTGTCCGAGCTTCCGCGGGGAGTGTCTGTTCCTCTGGGCCTACAGGACAAGGCGCGAGTCCTGGACAACTTCTACGTGCCCACGCGAGACCCCAACGAGCATCCCGAGGGGGCACCGTTCGAGCACTATGGCTCCCTGCAGAGCGAGGAGGCGATTCGCTATGCCGGTGAGATCGTTGAGTTCGTCCGTTCTCAGGTGGCCTGACGCCGACAGGGTCCATGAGGCAGTCCAGCGGTGGGCAGAGGAGATCGCCGCCCGGCGCCCGGACGTCATCCGAGTGGGCTACTTCGGCTCCTATGCCCGCGGTGACTGGGGTGTAGGCAGCGACCTCGACCTCGTTGTCGTCGTAGGCGATTCGCGGGAGCCCTTCACCCGAAGGGCCTCGCGGTTCGATACGACGGCCCTTCCGGTGCCTGCGGACCTGC
Organism: Anaerolineae bacterium; assembly: GCA_013178015.1. Classification (NCBI taxonomy): domain Bacteria; kingdom Bacillati; phylum Chloroflexota; class Anaerolineae; species Anaerolineae bacterium. Next base: position 77,469 of record JABLXR010000001.1, on the reverse strand, counting down.
TGGTCTACACCACCTCAGAGTGGGAAGCCGTGAGCCGGAGGGGTCGGTTTGGCCGCGCTCTATCCGAGGAGGCGGTGTGGGTGCTGGAGCGGCCAGCGGCCTCCGTTGGACCGGGTCTTGAGCAGCGGTGCAGTTGCAGTGATAATGAGTGCTTCTAGATCACTCAGGGGCTCCGCCGATGAAGCCGGAGACCAGCCGAGAGGCGACGCCCAGCGAGGGCTGGGGTGACTTGCGGCAAGGAAGGGGAGTCCATGTCTACTGCCAGAGCACGGGAGCTGCCGTCCATCGGGTCTCGGACCGAGCCCTTCGTTGAGTCCGTCATCCGGGAAATGACCCGCCTAGGGGCCCAGACGGGCGCCATCAACCTGTCCCAGGGCGTGCCTGATTTCGACTCGCCCGCGGAGGTCATCGAGGCTGCGGTCGAGGCCATCCGGGGCGTGAACAACCAGTACACCTTCTCCTTCGGGAGTCCCGAGTTCCGGGCGGCCATCGCCCGCAAGTCGGCCACGTACAACCACATCCCCTGCGATCCGGAGACTGAGGTAACCGTCACCTGCGGGGTGAGCGAGGCCATCGTGTCGGCGCTCATCGGGTTGAGCAACCCGGGCGACGAGATGATCGTACTGGAGCCCTGGTTCGAGATCTACATCCCCGATTGCATCATCGCTGGCATCACACCTCGGTTCGTCCCCATGCGGGAGCCCGACTACACCTTCGATCCGGACGAGCTCCGGGCAGCCTTCAACAAGCGCACCCGGTTCATCATGGTGAACACTCCGCATAACCCCACTGGTCGCATGTACACCCAGGAGGAATTAGAGGTCATCGCTGGGCTCTGCCAGGAGTTCAACGTTATCGCCATCACCGACGAGATCTACGAGCACATCTACTTCAACGATCGCCAGCACATCAGCCTGGGTAGCCTGGAAGGCATGGAGGACCGCACGGTAACCATTAGCGGGCTGGGCAAGAGCTACTCGGTCACGGGCTGGCGCGTGGGCTGGGCTGTGGCCGACCAACGACTGACGACGCCCATCCGGCGGGTCCACGACTATCTCACCGTGTGCGCTCCGGCGCCTTTCCAGGCGGCAGGGACGGTGGCCCTGGGGCTGCCGGAGAGCTACTATCGGGAGATGCGGGCCGAGTTCGCTGCCCGGCGGGACGTGCTCACTCGTGGCATTCGGGAGGCCGGCATGACCTGCCTGGAGCCCGAAGGCGCCTACTACGTGATGGCCGATTTCGCCGAGGTAGAGTGGGACAGCGACCGGTACATGCGCCCCGGATGGACCCTGGACAGGGCGTTCGCCGAGTATATGGCTCGAGAGATCGGGGTGGCGGTGGTGCCCGGCACCAGCTTCTATGAGGGCCGGCGGCTGGGCCATACCAGGCTGCGGTTCAACTTCGCCAAGCGGGTGGACACGCTGCAGGAGGCCGCCGATCGGATGAAAAGGCTGAAAGGCTAGAACCCACCGGTCAGGCCGGCCCGGGGCTCACGGTCACTCCGACCAGTTGCCCGCGCCGCACAACCTGCCGTTCCGTGGACGCGGTTACTCGCCGGAGCCGAGGTTTTCCTTCCTGAGGTAGTACCAAGTATGGCCAATGGGCTTGTCGGGGAGTCGGGCGAAGATCGCGTATCCATTCTTGAGGTAGAAGTCGAGCGCCTGGAAGCTAGTGGTCTCTACGTGGGCTCGGGTGATGCCGACTTCGACAGCTTTCTCCTCCGCTAGGCGCAAGAGCGTGGTGCCGACACCGTGTCCACGAGCGCCTTCATGCAGCCATAGCATGGTGATGTGCAGCCAGTCCCAGGATAGAGCTGCCACCAATCCCCCCAGAACCTGGCCTGTCTCGTCCCGGACGGCCAGGGTGAGCCGGTGGTGCTCCTTTGGGCCCAGGATAGCGGCGTTGTAGTCGGCCAGACCCTTGCGGACCACATCCACCACATCGTCCGCCGCGTCGTATACGGCCTCGATATCCAACTGCTTCATCGAGTCCCGCCTCCACTGTACCCCAGAGCCGAACCCACCTAACAGTCATGTATCGCTTGGCAACACGGGCCACGCCCGCACACGCCGAGCCGGCCGGCGCGATACCGGCATTGTAAAGCATCCGGTCTCGGCTGAACAGGGCGAAGGCGTGGACGGCCCGCTACCGTTACCGCTCTGGCCGGGTGAGGTCCTCTCTCTTCAGGTAGTACCAGGTGTGCCCTCTGGGCTTCCCGTGCAGCTGGGCGAACACGGTGTAGCCATTCTTGAGGTAGAAGTCGAGGGCCTGGAAGCTGGTGGTTTCCAGGTGCGCGCGGGTGATACCCCTGGCAAGCGCCTCCGCTTCGGCGCGGCGGAGAAGCTCGGTGCCGATGCCCCTTCCCCGAAGGCTCTCGTGCAGCCACAGCTGGCTGACGTGCATCCAGTCCCAGGCGAGCTCGGCGAGGAGACCGCCCAGGACCTCACCTCGCGCATTCCTAACGGCGATGGCGAATCGGGCCCACTCCTGTTCGCCAGTGATGGCGAGGTTGTAGGCGGCTAGGCCATCGCGTATCGCCTTCGTGACCTCGTCGGTCGGCTCGTACAGGGTCTCGATTCGGAGGTCTCTCATATGGCTTCTGAAGGTGTGGTCTGCTACAAGACACGACCCCCAGTGAGGGGTCGCTCGCTGCCCAGATTGGCTCGCCTGCTGGCGTTCAGACCGATCGCTGATCCACGGCCTCCCTGCCCGCCTGGAAGGCTCGCAGATTCACGTCGCGGTACCGAGCGGGCACTCGGGCCTCGAGGGCCGAGTGCCATTCATCTTCCTGCATGGGCAACAGGCGAGACAGGGCGCCCAGGAGAACGACGTTGGTGACTCGCGGATTGCCCAGCCTGCTAGCGATCGCTCCCGCCTCTACCATGACCACCCGGCCGGCGCTTGCCGCCAAGGCCTTCGCGATGGCCTCGTCGTCGGGATAGGCTGGTCCGCCTTGAGCCCGCCTCCTGGGAGAAGCGGAGAGGGCGGCCAAAGTGGGAATGGATTCGTCATTCACTAGGGCAGTGCCCTCGGGACGAAGGTAGCTGGCCCAGCGGCAAGCCTCCAGCTTCTCGAAGGCGAGGAGGAAATCGGCTCCGCCGATGGCCACCATGGGGGAGAAGACGCGGTCGGCCAGGCGCACGTGGCTGACAACGCTTCCCCCGCGCTGGGCCATGCCGTGGACGTCGGTCTTCTTGACGTCGTAGCCGGCGGCCAGGCCCACTTGGCAGAGCACGTCGCTGGCGAGGAGGATGCCTTGCCCGCCCACACCCACTAGCACGAAGTCGAGCGGCTTCACCCTTCTGTCCTTTCGCGCGGCCCCAGGTGGATGGCGTCGTGGGGACATATCTGACCGCAGAGGTTGCAGGCAGTGCAGAGCGCCGCCAGTATCTCCACCTTGTCGCCGGCCCGCGTCAGGGCCGGGCAGCCCGCGCGCAGGCAGACTTCGCAGCCGACGCACTCATCGGGATCGACCCAGGCTACCTGCTCGCTAGGGCCACTGACCTGCAGTCGGCATGGCGCGCGTACGATGACCACGGTGGGATCGTCTGTGCGCAAGGAGCGCTCTAGCTGGGCCCTGATGGCCTCGGTATCGTAGGCGTCCACCACTACCACATCCTGCACGCCCAGCCCGCGGCAGAGGGACTCCAGGGTGACCTTCGGTGCCGGTGCACCCTGGATAGTGATGCCGCTGCCCGGATTAGGGTTCCCACCGGTCATGGCGGTGGTACCGTTGTCCATGATCACGATGGTGGTGGCGGCTCCCGATGTCACCACCTCCACCAGCCCAGTGATGCCCGAATGGTAGAACGTGCCGTCGCCGATCACGGCGACCACTCGGTGCTTATGGCCAGCCATCTCCATCCCGAGGGCGGTGCCGATGCTGGCTCCCATGCACAGGCAGGTGTCCATGGCGCTGAGGGGAGGGAGCGCCCCGAGCGTGTAGCAGCCGATGTCCCCGGTGACGATGACACGTTCCCGCTGCCGCTCTCCTCCGCGATCCCCGGCTTCCGCTGGCGCCGCGGGAGCGTGCAGGCGGCCAAGGACGTAGAAGGTGGCCCGATGAGGACAGCCGGCGCACAGGACGGGTGGCCTGGGCGGCATAGGCAGTGGTGTGACAGGCTGAGAGGAAGCGGTAGTGGACGGCGCCGCCGTTGGTGACAGGAGGCCGTGCTCTATGGCGCAGCCAGCCACCAGCTCGGTGCTCAACTCGCCCACGCCGGGAAACACGTCCCTTCCGTGGATCGGCATGCCCTGCAAGGCGGGGAGGGACCTGATCTGCTCCTCCAGGAACGGGTCGAGCTCCTCCACCACCACCAGCACCTCCACCTCGCGAGCGAACCTCGACACCAGGTCGGCGGGAAAGGGATAGGCCATGCCCAGCTTGAGGAACGACGCGGTGGGGAAGGCCTCGCGGGCGTACTGGTAGGCAATGCTTCCCGAGACTACCCCGAGCCGGCGATCCTGCCAGAGCGTCTGGTTCAGGGAAGTGGTCTCGGCGTACTGCCGCAGTCGCTTCAGCCGCTCCTCCAGCTGAAGCCGCCGGGTCCGGGCGTTGCCGGGGAGCATGACGTACTTGGCGGGTGCCCTGATGAAGGTACGAGGCCGGACGCTATCCTTCGGCGTGGGCTGGAAGAGGGCCGGATCCACCTCCACCACCGACTGGGCGTGGGAGACGCGGCCGGTAGTGCGGAGCAGCACGGGGATGTCGAACTCCTCGCTGATATCCAGCGCCACGCCCACCATGTCGAAGCACTCCTGGCTGTCGGAGGGCTCGAGAAGGGGCACCTTGGCGAACCTGGCATAGTTGCGGTTGTCCTGCTCGCCCTGAGAGGAATGCATTCCGGGGTCGTCGGCACACAGGACCACTAAGCCGGCGTTGACCCCGGTATAGGCGGCAGCGAAGAACGGATCGGCGGCCACGTTCAGGCCGACGTGCTTCATGGTGACCATGGTGCGAGCGCCTCCGAGGGAGGCGCCGATCGCCACTTCCAGTGCCACCTTCTCGTTGACGCACCACTGGGCCCGGACACCGGGATAGCGAGCGAAGTGCTCCATGATCTCAGTGCTGGGGGTGCCCGGGTAGCCCGTGGCTACGGCGACGCCGGCTGCCCGAGCTCCCAGAGCCAGGGCTTCGTTCCCCAGGAGAAGGCGCTTCACGCGGAGCCTCGCGAGGCTGCCAGAAGCGGACGCCCGCGACGGCGCCGCGTCAGTTTCCTGTAGCACATGATCATCCGTTCCTCAGGCCTTCCAGTCTAGCCCAGAACTTGCTCTGCCTTCTCGATGTCGTCCGTCTTGAGCACCACCACTGCCCTGTCGCCGACGCGCTGGCTGTAGGCGTAGATGTACTCCACATTGACGCCCGCCTTGGCCAGGGGCTCTACCACATGGCGGGCCAGCGCCCCGGGCTCATCCGGCAATTCGACCCGGAGCACTTCGGTGGTGGCGGCGGTAAGGCCTGCCTCCTGGATGGCAGCCATGGCGGCAACCGGGTCGCTCACGATGACCCGGGCGATGCCGAAGTCAGCAGTGTCAGCGATGGAGAGGGCCTCAAGGTTAACCTCGGCCCGAGCCAAGACCTGCAGGAGTTGCAGCAGCCGTCCGGGCCGGTTCTCCAGGAAGACCGATATCTGGGTGGCTTTCATGGCTTGCGCTCCTTTGAGCTTGTGGGAAACAGGTTGTAGGTTGCAGGTGATAGGGCCGTGCCGCTGGCAGACTACACCCTATTCCCGAAAACCTGAACCTACCCGGAGTACACGTCTCGGCGGTCTATGACTCGTTTAGCCTTGCCCTCGCTGCGCTGGATGGATCGGGGTTCCACCAGCTTGACTCGGGCGGTGATGCCCAGAACCTCCTGCAGCTCCCGGCGCAGCCGCTCCTCCAGGGCCTCGAGCTGCCGGACCTCGTCGGCAAACACCTCGTCCGAGACCTCGACCCACACCTCCAGGTCGTCCAGGGTCCGCTGCCGATCCACTATGATCAAGTAGTGAGGCTGGACGCCCTTGGCCTGCAAGAGCACCCCTTCGATTTGAGAGGGGAAGACGTTGATGCCCCGTACGATGATCATGTCGTCCGTGCGGCCGCTGATCTTGTCCATGCGGGTCATCGTCCGGCCACAGGCGCAGGGCTCCGGGTTGAGAGAGGTGATGTCCCCAGTGCGGTAGCGGATGACCGGCATGGCTTCCTTGGTCAGCGTAGTGAAGACGAGTTCGCCCTTCTCGCCGTAGGGCAAGGGCTCTCCGGTGGCAGGGTCCACTATCTCGGGCAGGAAGTGATCCTCGAATATGTGCAGGCCGCACTGATGCTCGCACTCGACCGAGACGCCTGGCCCGATGATCTCGCTGAGGCCGTAGATGTCAATGGCTAGGAGGCCGGTCTTGTCCTCGATCTCCCGGCGCATGCGTTCCGACCAAGGCTCGGCGCCGAATATGCCCACTCTGAGCTTGGTGTCGCGCAGGCTGGTGCCCATCTCCTCGGCGGTTTCGGCCAGGTAGAGGGCGTACGACGGAGTGCAGCAGAGCACGGTGCTGCCCAGGTCCTGAGCCAGCATGATCTGGCGTTTGCTCTGGCCTCCGGAGACGGGGATCACGGTGGCGCCCACTCGCTCGGCGCCGTAGTGGAAGCCCAGGCCGCCGGTGAAGAGTCCGTAGCCGTAGGCATTTTGTACGATGTCGTTCCGAGTCACTCCGGCGGCGGTGACGGTGCGGGCCATCACCTCCGACCACAGGTCCACGTCGGCGGCGCTGTAGGCCACGACCGTTGGCTTGCCGGTAGTGCCGCTAGAGGCATGGATGCGGACGATCTGCTCCAGGGGTACGGCCGATAGCCCCAGGGGGTAGTGGTCGCGGAAGTCGCTCTTGGTGGTGAAGGGGAGCAGGGGAAGGTCATCCAGGCTGCGGATGTGCTCTGGCCTGAGGCCTCGCTTGTCAAAGGCCTCTCGGTAGAAGGGCACGTTTTCGTGGGCTCGGGCTGCCAGGGCCCGCAGGCGCTCGCCCTGAAGGCGGCGCAGGTCGTCCCTGGGCATGGTCTCGTGCTCATGGTCCCAGATCATCTTTGTGTCCCCCCGACGGATGTGCCTGCCCGTTCGGCCCACTATCCCGGTACCGGGAAGGAGGCCCCTGGGAGCTTTCCAAAGCAGGACTCTGGCGCTATAGTATCGGCCTGACCCACACTCAGAGGCAAGCGCCGTGGCCGCCTGGTGGCACTAGTCCGGGCCGACGGTGTTGTTACGAGCAGGGGGCATGGTCGCCGGTCGTGCCGCCCCTGTCAATCCGGGGGCGTTTCTGGAGGGCGATGGGGCCCAGATCCGCTAGCTGCGCAACAGCAATCTGAAGGGGAGGAAGCTACTATGAGGCTGTCCTGGGTGGTGAGGGTTGTCCTGGCGGTAGTGCTGGTGGGGGCCAGCGCCGGTTGTGGCGCCGCCGCCACGCCCACCGCCGCTCCGGTCACGGAGTCGGCGGCGACGGGCGAAGTGTATAAGATCGGGTTTCTTGCTTCGGTCACTGGCGCAGCGGCTACACTGGGGGAGCCGGAGCGGAATGTGGCCGTCATGATCCAGGAGCAGCTGAACGCCAGCGGAGGCATCGTGGGGCCGGACGGCACGGTGCATCCGGTGGAGATCATCATTCAGGACACCCAGGGAAGCCCTGACGTCGCGGTGACCCTGATCAAGAAGCTGATTGACGATGAGGGCGTGCTGGCGATCGTAGGTCCCACCACTAGTGGTGCTTCTATGGCCGTGGTTCCCATAGCTCAGGAGGCGCGGGTTCCCCTGGTCTCGATGGCTTCCAGCAGCGCCATCGTGGAGCCGGTGGCGGAGAGGGCATGGGTGTTCAAGACGGCGGCCAGCAATGAGCACACCGCTCCTCTCCAGGTGGAGTACGCCCGGGCCAAGGGAATCACCCGGATTGCCAACCTCTACGTCAACAACGCCTATGGTGAGGACGGTGCCATCGCCATCAGGGAGGCGGCCGCGGCTGCCGGGGTGGAGATCGTCTACGAGGATACCTTCGAGGAAGCAGACACTGACATCACCTCGCAGATCACGAAGGTGAGAGCGAGCCAGGCCGAGGCCGTCCTAGTGACTGCCATACCGCCGGCGGCGGCCGTGTTCACTCGGCAGTATCGCGAGCTAGGAGTGGAGCTCCCACTCATCCACAACCACGGCATCGGCATGCCGGCTTTCGTCAGTCTGGCCGGCCCGGAGAATGCTGAGGGCGTGGTGTTCCCCATGAGCAAGCTGGTGGCCTACGAGTCCTTGCCCGATGACGACCCTCAGAAGCCGGTCATCGCTCAGTTTGTGGCCGACTACCGGGCTTCGACCAAGCAGGAGCCGAGCTCCTTCGCCGGGCACGCCTGGGACGGCCTGAACATCGTGATCGAGGCTTTGAAGCGGCTTCCGGAAGGGCTGTCACTGGCGGAGCAACGCGCCAGGCTACGGGACGAGATCGAAGCCACAAAGGACTTCGTCGGCATTGATGGGGTGTTCAACTTCACTCCGGAAGACCACGTGGGCCTCAGTGCCAACGACATGGTGCTCATCCGCATCGTAGACGGCGAGTGGCAGTACTTCCCCAGGGACCAGTGGTAGAGAGGGGGAGACGGGGAGACGCGGAGAGGGAGTGACAGGGTGAAGGGGTGACGGGAAGACGCGGAGACGGGGCTAACCGGGGGCACTCTCCCCGTCTCCGCGTCACCCTGTCTCCCCCTCTCCCCCTCTGCTAGCGGGGGTGCGTTGGCTTTTGAGCTGAAGGACTGGCTGCAATTCCTGGTCTCGGGTTTTAGCACCGGGTGCATATACGCGCTCATCGGGCTGGGGATCATCGTGATCTATAGCGTCACTCGGGTGATCAACATGGCCCAGGGCGAGTTCGTGATGCTCGGGGCGATGCTGGCGGTAGTATTCTCCCGATCGCTGGGGCTGCCGCTGGCGGTCTCCTTCATGATGGCGGTGGCTGCCACTGCCTTGATCGGGGTAGCCATCTTCCGGCTCACCATCGTGCCGGCCCGCCGCTCGTCTGAGGTCACGCAATTGCTTATCACTATCGGTACCGCCATGGGCGTGCGAGGCGTGGCCCTGACCGTCTGGGGGACGACTCCGAGGCCTCTCCCTGCCTTCACGGCCGGGGCTCCGCTCCTGATCGGGGGCGCTGCGCTTAGCCTACAGCGGGTGTGGATCATCGGGGCTACGGCGATGGCTCTCCTGGCGCTGTACGCTTTCTTCGAGTTCACGCTGCTGGGCAAGGCCTTGCGCGCCTGCTCGGTGAACCGCAAGGCAGCGGAGCTGTCGGGCGTGCCTGCCGGGGCAATGGGCGCCCTGGCGTACGGGGTGAGTGCGGCTCTGGGGGCCCTGGCCGGCATAGTCATTGCCCCGCTCACCCTGGCCAGCTACGACATGGGCCTGTCTCTGGGGCTCAAGGGCTTCGTGGTAGCGGTGATGGGCGGTTTCGTGAGCGCCCCGGCGGCGGTTCTGTCCGGCGTCTTCCTGGGTGTCCTGGAGTCGGTGGCCGCCGGGATCTTCTCCGCCGGCTTCAAGGATGCCTTGGCCTTTCTGGTGCTGTTCCTGGTGCTCTTGGTGAGGACAGCCGGCCTCCCGACCCTTCCCTGGCGGCGGGCACGGGCAGGGGCATGAGCACCAAGACGGCGCGCTCTCGTGCTGGTTCGGGAGAGCGGATGCGGGAGAGGGTCGGAGACGGGCTGCGTCTGTTGGCGCATCCCCGGGTGGGCAGGTGGGTGCCGGCGGTGACCTTTGTGGGGCTGCTGGCGGTGCTGCCACTGGTGTTCAACACTCCTTATGCCCTCTCGAACCTGACGCTGATCGGCATCTACACCCTAGTGACGCTGGGGCTATGTCTGCTGATGGGGTACGCTGGGCAGGCCTCGCTGGGTCAGGCTGGGTTTCTGGCCCTGGGGTCCTATGGCTCGGCAGTGCTGACGGCCCGATACCACTTGCCTCCGGTGGTGGCGGCGGGGGTAGCAGCGGGGGTGACGGCGGGGGTGGCCTGGTTGGTAGGCATCCCCATCCTCAAGCTGCGTGGCCACTACCTGGCCATGGGCACCCTGGCCCTCGGGGTGGTAGTCAACATCGGGTTGCGGGAGTGGAGAGCTATCACCGGGGGGCCATCGGGTCTGGCCGGCATTCCCCACCTGTCGTTGATCGGCGTCAGCATTAGGGGCGATCTGCCTTACTACTACGCGGTCTGGGCGGTGGCTACGGCCATTCTGTTGATCTCGCTCAACATCGTGGATTCACGTTTTGGCCGCTCGCTGCGGGCCATCCGCGCCAGCGAGGCGGCCGCCGAGAGCGTGGGAGTGGACGTGGGGCGCACCAAGCTGTTGGTCTTCGTCCTGGCGGCGGTGTATGCCAGCCTGGCCGGCAGCCTCTATGCTCATTACATGACCTTCATCAGCCCTTCCACCTTCGACATCGGCGCCTCCGTGCGGCTGGTGCTGATGGCGGCGGTGGGAGGGCTGGCGAGTATCTGGGGAGCTCCCTTTGGCGCTGCTACTGTAGTGCTGTTGGCCCTCGTCCTGCGCGAGGCGGCTGATGCGTTCTTCCCTAGCGTAGGCGGGGAGTATCAGAGCATCGCTTACGGGCTACTGCTCGTCGTCATCATGATCTTCATGCCGGAGGGCGTCACGGTCAGCGGGGTGCAGATGGTGCGGCGAGCGTTCCGTCAGCGGCGGCGGCTCGCCTTCTCGTATTGGCGCCGGCGGTACCTCGTGCTATGGCACCGACGCTGGGGAGGGCGGCGTGGTCGCCGAGGCTGAGTCGGCCGGCGCCGCCCGGAGGGTGCTGCTGGAGGTGGTCCGCGTGCACCAGAGCTTCGGGGGCGTGCGGGCGCTGGATGACGTGTCGTGCAAGGTCTATGAGGGTCAGACGCTAGCTCTGATCGGGCCCAACGGGGCGGGTAAGACGACACTGCTCAACGTAGTGGCGGGGACGCTGCGCCCATCCGGGGGCGAGGTGCTTATGCGGGGGCGCTCCATACTGCGGCTGTCAGCACCCGAGCGGGTGCGCCTGGGGCTAGTGCGCACCTTCCAGCAGGCCTTGCTGTTTGACGGTATGACGGCGCTGGAGAACGTTATGGTAGGCGCCCATCTGCGGGGCCGCAGGGGTCTGGCGGACGCCGCCCTTCGCACCCCGGCAAGCCGGCGCGAGGAGGAGGACCTCTACCTGGAGGGTATGCGCTACCTCAACCTGGTGGGGCTAGGGTCCAAGGCCGAGGACCCGGCGGCCAGCCTCCCCTTCGGCCAGCAGCGGCTCCTGGCCGTGGCCCGGGCCTTGGCGGCAGAGCCTTCGCTCCTGCTGCTAGATGAGCCGGGCGCGGGGCTGAACCGACTGGAGAAGGACTCCCTGGCCGACCTGATCCGTCGCATCCGGGAGATGGGCATTACAGTGGTGCTGGTGGAGCACGACATGGGCCTGGTGATGCGGCTGGCGGATTGGGTGGTGGTGCTGGACCAGGGTCGGCGCCTGGCCCAGGGGACACCGGTCGAGGTACGTCGCAACCCGGCCGTGATCGAAGCCTATCTGGGGACGGGCGACGGTGCCCATGCTTGAGGTCCGCTCCCTCAGCGTGTGGCACGGTGGGGTGCAGGCCGTTCGGCGCGTTTCGCTGGATGTGGCCGAGGGCGAGGTGGTGGCCCTGCTGGGCGCCAACGGGGCGGGGAAGAGCTCCCTGCTCAGCGCGGTGGCGGGATTGCAGCCGCCTTCGGAGGGGCAGGTGCTACTGGAGGGCCGGGAGGTAACGGGGGTCCCGGCCTGTTACCTGGCGCGCCAGGGGTTGGCGTTGGTGCCCGAGGGACGGCAGTTGGCGGGGACGATGAGCGTGCGGGACAATCTGCTCCTGGGAGGGTATCACCGCTTCGCCCGCTCCTGGCGGGACCTGCTGGCGCCTCTGCCTTGGGTGATTCGGCAGGACGGGGTGCAGCGGAAGCTGGCCGAGGTGTTCGAGCTCTTCCCCCGGCTGGCGGAGAGGCAGGGGCAGGCGGCGCAGAGCCTCAGCGGCGGCGAGCAGCAGATGCTGGCCATCGGCCGGGCGCTCATGGCTTCTCCCCGGGTGATGCTGCTGGACGAGCCTTCGGTCGGGCTGGCGCCGGATCTGGTGCGAGGCATCTTCGCTCTGCTGTCCCAGCTGAGGGAGCGGGGTCTGGCGATTCTGCTGGTGGAGCAGGATGCTTATGGGGCGCTGGCGGTGGCCCAGCGGGGCTACGTCATGGAGACGGGCCGCATCGTGGCCGAGGGGGACTCGGCGGAGCTGCTGCGGTCGGAGTCGTTGCGGAGGGCGTACCTGGGGGGCGTGTAGGGAGTACCTGTCCTCCAGCCCCCCTTCCCTTCGCTGCGCTCAGGGCAAGCTCTGGTGAGGGAAGGGGATTGGGGGGTTGGGTTCTGGCATCGCCTGATGCGGTAGGGGGAGGTGAGCGTGATCTGGAATCCGGAGCGGGAGACGATGTCCAGGGCCGAGCTGGAGGCGCTGCAGCTGGAGCGGCTGCAGCGGCAGGTGCAGCGAGCCTACGACTTGGTTCCCTTCTACCGCCAGGCCTTCCGCTCTCGCGGCCTGAGCCCGGACGACATCCGCTCGCTGGCGGACTTGACGCTGATCCCGTTTACCCGTAAGAATGACTTCCGCGACAACTACCCCTTCGGGCTGCTGGCGGTGCCCCGCCGGCAACTGGCGCGGATTCACGCCTCCAGCGGGACCACCGGCAAGCCGACCATCGTGGCCTACACGGCAGGGGACCTGGATGCCTGGAGCGAGGTGTGTGCCCGGCAGCTCGCGGGCGCGGGGGTGACCGAGGACGATACGGTGCAGGTAGCCATGGGCTACGGCCTCTTCACCGGGGCCCTGGGGTGGCACGCCGCTTGTGAGCGCCTGGGTGCCACGGTTCTGCCCATCTCGTCGGGCAATACGCGCCGTCAGATCATGCTGATGGAGGACCTGGAGACGACGGTCTTGGTGGCAACGCCCAGCTACTCGGTCTACCTGGCGGAGCAGGCGGACGAGATGGGGGTAGACCTGCGCTCGTTCAGCCTGCGGGTGGGAATCCAGGGGGCGGAGCCATGGTCGGAGGGGATGCGCCGGGAGATCGAGCAGCGCCTGGGGATCATCACCATTGACACGTACGGCCTGAGCGAGATCGTGGGGCCGGGCGTGTCGGCGGAGTGCGAGCGCCGCTGCGGGCTGCACGTGAGCGAGGATCATTTCCTGGTGGAGGTGATTGACCCGGAGACGGAGGAGACGCTGCCGCCGGGGTCGCAGGGTGAACTGGTGGTGACGACGCTGACGAAGGAAGCCCTGCCCATCTTGCGGTACCGCACGGGCGACATCACCAGCCTGGATCCGGCGCCTTGTGCCTGCGGGCGGACTCTGGCCCGTATGGCGCGGGTGAGCGGCCGGACGGACGACATGCTGGTGGTGCGGGGGGTGAATGTGTTCCCCTCGCAGGTGGAGACGGTGCTCCTGCAGATCGAGGGGGTTCGTCCGCACTACTTGATCCTGGTGGACCGGGAGAAGGGGGCGATGGACGAGCTCGAGGTGTGGGTGGAGGTGTCGCCCGAGGTGTTCACGGACGAGTTCGGGCAACTGAAGGCTCTGCAGGCGAAGGCGGAGCGGGAGATGTATGAGGTGCTGGGGGTGCAGGCCCGGGTGAGGCTGGTGGAGCCCGGGAGGATCGAGCGGAGCACGGGGAAGTCGAAGCGGGTGGTGGATCGGCGGGAGTTGTAGGCGAGGCGGAGGGTGTGGTAGTGTCTGACCTGTCTCTATCCAGGGCAGGTTGGTGCCATGAGAGCTTCCCGGCATCGCCTGAGGTCAGTGAGGTCAGGAATGATTGATTGGCCCAGCCTACGTGTTCTCGTAACTGGCGGTACCGGTTCCTTTGGCAACTTTGTGGTCCGCCAGCTGCTGGCTCTGGGTGCGGCAGAGGTTCGGGTGCTGAGCCGCGACGAGAAGAAGCAGCACGACATGCGCGTCTTCTACTCGGGAAGTCAGAACCTCAGTCTCGTCGTGGGGGACATCCGCGATCGGGAGGTCGTCGACGAGGCGATGGCGGGCATACACATGGTCTTCCAGGCCGCCGCGCTGAAGCAGGTTCCCAACTGCGAGCGCTATCCCATGGAAGCCATTCGGACCAACGTGCTCGGGGTCGAGAACGTGGTGCAGTCCGCCCTTGCCAATGGTGTTCAGGTGCTAGTTGCCATCAGCACTGACAAGGCGGTCAAGCCGGTCAACGTCATGGGGATGACTAAGGCCCTGCAGGAACGCTTGGTTCTCCGCGCGAACCTCTCACGGGCCAATCGTGGCACCAGGCTGTCATGTGTACGGTACGGCAATGTCCTTCGCTCGCGGGGCTCGGTGGTCCCGTTCTTCCGCGGCCAACTGGCCCAGGGCAAGCGGCTGACGATCACGGATGAGCGTATGACTCGCTTTCTGCTCACCCTACATGATGCTATCGATCTGGTTCTCTACGCAGCCGAGTATGCCCAGGGGGGCGAGATCTTCGTCCGAAAGGCCCCGAGCGCGCGCATACTTGACATCGCGCAGGTCCTGTGCGAAGAGGCCGGTAGAGAGTTCGAATACGAGGTGATTGGCGTCCTGCCCGGGGAGAAGCTCAACGAGATCCTGGTCTCAGAAGAGGAACTCGCGCGCACCGCGGACTGCGGTGAGTACTACCGGGTGCATCCATGGTGGTCGACGGAACGGCCGGCGGCCCTGCAGCAGGAGTACTCGTCTCGGGACGAACTGGTTGGCCGGGAGGAGGTGAGGAGCCTTATCGCCCGGGCGGACGCTGAGTTCGAGGCCATGGAGCTGCTCGGGGGTGAGTTCGCCAGGTTCTAGTGCTCTCGGGGGCGCCGCGACGTTTACGATTGCTGACGACCTTCGTGGGTGCGGACAGAGGACGGAGGTGGTACTCGTGTTCCCGACCTGGAGCGTGCCTTGTCTGCTGGAATTGGCCTAGAGATGGTGATGCGGCTGCTTAGGAAGGCCAAGCAGTTGGTGACGGGTCCGCTGGAGCACCAGTACCTCAAGTGTTTGAGGGCCGAGGTTGTCGCGTCCTGCGGCACACTGTTGGACGTAGGATGCGGGTCCAACTCGCCCGCCGGCCATCTGACCCCGGACCTAGCGTGGACAGTTGGCGTCGACGCCTTCCGACCCGCCCTCGAGGAGAGCAGGGCCAAGGGGTTTCACAGTGAGTACCTCCAACTGGACATTCGTGCTCTAGGGCAACACTTCGCGCCAGGGAGCTTTGATTGCGTGCTTGCTTCGGACGTGATCGAGCATCTCCACAAGCAAGAGGGACTGGCTCTGATCTCGCACATGGAGACCATCGCGCGGAAGCGCGTGATCATTTACACGCCGAACGGCTTCCTACCACAGGGGGAAGCATACGGAAACCCCATGCAGAGGCACCTGTCGGGTTGGACGGTGGATGAGATGCTGGGCCTGGGATTTAGGGTCATCGGCATTGAGGGTCTGAGGCCGCTGAGGGGTGAAGGGGCGAGGCCTCGATGGAGACCGTCTTGGTTCTGGCGGAACGTGTCGCTGGTTACTCAGCCTCTGGTCAGGGACCGGCCTCGCCTCGCGTTCCGCCTGCTCTGCGTGAAAGATGTGCGGATGTAAGAGGTGGCACGGGTGGGCATCGCGCTCCGACGGTCCACGTAGTAGGAGGTTAGCGGGGTGCGCGTTCTGGTCCTCGGCGCCACAGGTATGCTGGGTCACAAGGTCTTCCAGACGCTACGGGAGGCCTACGAAGTCTGGGGCACGGTGCGCTCTAGCCCCTCCGGATACGCAGGGCATCCGGTCCTGGAGCCAAGCCGCCTGATAGGCGGCGTGGATGCCCGGGTCTTCGACTCTGTAGTGCGTGCTCTTGCTGAGACCCGGGCAGATGTGGCAGTCAACTGCGTGGGTATCGTCAAGCAGGTGAGCCAGGCCAAGGATCCTATCGTATCTCTCGAAGTGAATGCGCTATTCCCCCATCGCTTGGCCGATCTCTGCGCGGCCTGCGGTGCCAGGCTTCTCCATGTAAGCACCGACTGCGTCTTCTCTGGCAGTGCCGGAATGTACAGCGAGGAAGACCGTCCGGACGCCACCGATCTCTATGGAAGGAGCAAGCTGCTTGGCGAGCTAGATCGGGAAAACTGCCTAACACTAAGGACATCTATCATCGGTCGGGAACTCGCCGCGACTACCGGCCTGGTTGAGTGGTTCCTGAGCCAAACAGGAAAGACAGTGCGGGGGTACAGCCGAGCTGTGTTCTCCGGACTCCCGACGCTTATCCTGTCTCGTCTGCTGGTGGACGTGATCGCGCGGCACCCGGCATTGCAGGGGGTGTACCACGTTGCCTCGACGCCCATCTCGAAGTATGACCTGCTCTGTCTCTTGCGAAGTCGGTTCTCAGTGGCTGTCGAGATCGAGCCGTTCCCGGAGGTAGTGATAGATCGTAGCCTGAACGGGCAGCGCTTCTCGGCGGCCACAGGTTGGGTAGCACCCTCGTGGCTGGAAATGATCGACGCTATGGCCAACGACCCTACCCCGTACGCCAGCATCCGAGCCGGTCGCCGAGCTGCAACGTAGCCCATGGCTCGCTCTCTAAGGGTACCTGAACCTGTTGGCTCGGATGGCCCCGGCGGCTGGCAACGACGTGGCAGACTCCCTGCTGCCAGCCCATTCTTGCCCGCAGCATAGGCACGAGTGACCCTACTTCGGCGGAACGTACTGGCAAACTACGTTGGCCGAGGCGCCAGCGTGGCTCTGGGCTGGCTCTTCGTACCCGTCTACGCGAATCTGCTTGGGGTCGAAGCCTACGGCCTAGTTGGGTTCTACACCGTCCTCCTCGGCCTCCTCAGTTTCCTGGATATCGGCCTGAGTGGAACACTCAACCGCGAGGTCGCTCGGCTTTCTGCATCAGGTCAATCTGCATCACAATGCAGGGAGCTGGTCCGGACCATCGAGACCGTGTTCTGGGGCATCTCCATCACGATAGCGGTCGGGATCGTGGCTGGCTCTGCCCTAATCGCGGTCAGATGGGTGACCGTCGAGACACTGACCGTGACGCAGGTGCAGAATGCGGTTGTGCTCATGGGTCTGGCGGTCTCCCTTCAGCTCCCGTCTGCCATGTACTTGGGTGGTCTGATGGGCCTGCAGCGCCAGGTGCTGTCAAACGGTATCGTCATCGCGGCAGGCCTGGTTCGCGGGCTGGGCGCCGTGGCGGTGTTGGTATTCGTCTCTCCGTCGATCGAGGCTTACTTCTGGTGGCAAGTGGCTGTGAATGCCGGCCAGGTTGTGGCGATCAGACATGCTCTCTGGCGGGCGCTGCCCGTCGCCGACAGGCCGCCCTCGTTCAGGCCTGAGGTGCTGAGGGGCGTCTGGCGCTACTCTGCGGGGATGGCGGGCATCACCGTTCTGAGTGGCGTTCTTACCCAGATCGACAAACTTGTCGTTAGCAGGACCTTCACCCTGGAGGTTCTCGGCTACTACAGTCTGGCCAGCGTTGTGGCTCAGGTTCCACTACTACTGTCTAGACCGATGACGAATGCCCTCTTCCCCAGGATGACCGAGCTCGTCTCAGCCAATGACCTGTCCCGATTGGTGGTTCTCTACCACAGGAGTTCGCAGGTGGTAGCGGCTCTTGTCTTGCCGCCGGCCCTGTTACTGGTGGCCTTCCCAGGGGAAGTGGTCTTGGCCTGGACGGGGGATGTAGCCACGGCGCAGCAGACTGGCCGGCTGGTAGCGGTACTGGTGGCCGGATCGGCCTGCCTAGCTCTCACGACGGTACCACATGTGCTTACTCTTGCCAGCGGATGGACAGATCTCAGCCTCAAGATCGGCCTGGCAGGTGCTGCTGCTACGGTTCCGGTGCTGATGCTGCTCGTTGACCGGATTGGGGTGGTGGGTGCCTGTGTGGCTTGGATGTTGCTGAATGGCCTGTCGTTGCCCGCGTACATCGCTATGTTGCATAGACGGCTGCCCTTGGGGAGTCCGTGGCATTGGTATGTTGCCGATGTCCTTCCACCTGCGCTCGTGAGCGGAGCATTTCTTGGTCTGGCCAAGTGGCTAGTGCCGCCTCCCTCCTCCAGGCTTGAGCTGATCATCTGGATAGTGGGATTGGCTGGCCTTGCCTTGCTTGGTTCGGCCCTGTCCTCCTCGGAGACTCGCCGCCTGGCCGCTGGCTTCGCCTCCGGGCTCGGAGTGATTGGAAGAGCGCTATGACTGACCACCGCCGTACCGCCTGGGGCTATCAGAACCTGCTTGCGCTGCGATGGGCGAGGTAGCAGTGCAACCACTTTTGTCCGTGATCGTCCCAACCAGGAATCGACAGCAGTATGCAGCACGTCTTGCAGGACTGGTGCTCGGAATGCCGAGCGCTCGTGTTGAGCTGGTGATCTACGACACCAGCGACGATGATGGTCTGGGCTCGCAACTAGAGTCCTGGTCGGGCGACTCAAGACTGGTGTACCACCATACCCCAGCCTCTGGAGCGATGGCGGATGACTTCGATGCAGCGCTGTGTCATGCTACTGGGGAGTATGTTTGCTTCCTGGGAGATGACGATGGCATCAATCCCGAAGCTGTTGCGGTGCTTGAGTGGGCCAGTGCGGAAGGAGTAGACGCCGTCTGGAACAGGCCTTTGGCGGACTACTACTGGCCGGATGTGGCCGTTCATCCACGACTGATGCCCTTCGCTGGCAACCTATATGTCCGTCCGTTCTGCGGTGGTTTGACCTACCACGACGCTGAGTGCGAGATGCGAAGGTGTGTCCGTCGGGCGGCGCAGCGCTACTACGAGACAGGGCTCCCGAGGGTCTACCATGGGTTCGTGAAGAGGCGGTGCCTGGAGGAAGTCCGGGCTCGGACCGGGGCGTACTTCAAAGGTTTGAGTCCAGACGTGTACGGAGCGTTGGCTGTGGCCAACTTCACAACTAGGTTGTGCAGCGTGGACTACCCCCTCATCATGGGCGGCACCTCGGCGTGGAGCGGGGCGGGCAGCAGCTCCGCCAGGAAGCACAAGGGCCGGCTCGAGGACGCGCCTCTCCTGAAGGGGAAGCAGGATTACCACTGGAGTGATGTTGTACCTCGTTTCTACAGCGTGCAGACTGTGTGGGCAGACTCGGCCTTGGCAGCGCTGCGCGAGGTGGGGCGAGAGGATCTTGTGGCGGAGTTCAACCTGCCTCTGCTGATGGCGCTGTGCGTGTCGCACCATCCAGACTACCTTGGCGCCACGCTACGCGCGTTTCCCCACACATGCCGAGCCCTGGGCGTCGCAATGCCGTACGGCGCAGCGATGGTCTTAGGTTCGGCGCTTGCGGACCTGACTCCAAAGCTCATCCGCCGGGTGCGTCGCCGCCTTGGACGCGCGCCCGTCGGGCCCTCGCCTGCGGCGACCGCACTGGCCGACGCACCGGCAGCACTCGCTGCGTTGCTCAGCCATATCAGAGCGAGCGGCGTGTCGATTGCGCTGTCCGGGTCCGCTTGTGTGCTTCATACCGGCGTGGCTCGCTGAAGTGGTACATCCGGGGATCCGCGAGGAGGGGCGTGGCGCGGGCGGCAAAGGGGCTCGAAGCGGATCTCCACAGTGCACTAGACGGCTTGTTCCTGGGCTCTCCGAGTGCTAGAGGCAGAAGGCCGAACTGGGTGCGTGGAAAGCACCTGAGAGGAGGCAATTGGCTTCTGGGAACGTAGCAGACCTGCCCACCGCGCAGTTCGTGGCGGGGTTGTAGTGGTAGCTGGCGGCCTCGCACTAGCTGCATGTCTGGGCACCATCAGCGCGTCTGTCTGGGCGGCCAAGCCGAGAGCAGGTCTGGTGCTGTTGTGCATCGTGATTCCGTTCAGTCAGTCCATACCCTTGGTGACTATACAGGAACGCACCGTACACTTGGGGACTGACACGGTCGTGATCCTTGGCCTGGTGCTCGGGTGGTGCTTGCGAATGTTGGTTTGCGGCCACCCACGACCGAGATTGGTGCAGACGTCTGGGCAGTTGTTGCTTCTCCTGGGTTGGCAGACGATCGCGCTCATCCTTGGTGCCAGGCACCTATCCTCAGGGCAGCTTGCCGACGCCGGTCTCGTGCTTCTCCGGTTGGCACAATACCTCCCGGTCCTAGTGTTCATGACAAGCCTTCGCCTTAGTGTGGCTGATGTCAGACGCCTGGCGCGGGTGCTGGTGCGCACTGCCACGGCGGTGGCATTGGTGAGTGTCCTTGAGTACCTCATGTTGCCTAGGTCGGACCTGATGCGAGGAGCCGCTGGCGCAACCAGAGGGTTGTTTGTCGAAGGAGCAGCTAACTACAACGTGGTCGCGGCCTACCTTACCTTTGTGGCGCTCGTGATGCTGCCCCTGGCTGTCAAGGCTGGGCACCAGTGGAGAGCCCGATGGACAGCCTGGTTTGGCCTGATGGTCACTGGAGTCGTGTTGACCAGCTCGCGCAGTGCCGTGCTGGCCCTTCTGGCCACCGCGGGATTGTACGGCTGGCGCTACTTGCCCCGGCGGACCCTTCAACTGGCAGCGCTTGCCCTCCCAGTTGTTGTCGTAGGGGCGTATGTGATGCGCGGGTCGGCGCTCGTGGTGGCACTCGCCAAGCTCCGCTACCTGCCCGCGGCCTTGCCCATGCTGGCAGGCACAGAAGCTGACTACCTGGGCATCCCGCCTTGGGCCCTGGGGACGGTATCGCGTTTCGGGCAATGGCGACTGACATGGGATCTGGTCGCGCAGAGCCCGATATGGGGGAACGGCCTACGCTACACTCGCTGGAGCCTGGGCGCAGACCAGTACTTCACGGCCGACAACTACTATCTGGAGACACTGGCCGACACAGGTGCCGTTGGCCTGCTGCTCCTGTGTGCACTGCTGGCTGGCCTGTACCTACGTGCGAGACGGGCCTACACGTTCATCCGACCTGGGGACTACCTACGTCTGCTGACCGTTGGCTACGTAATGGCTCTGGTGGCACTGGTGCTGATGAACCTCGTAGGCGGGTTGTTCGCCTCACAGAAGGTATGGGGTACTTTTATCTTCGTGAGCGGGATGCTGTGTAGTGCCTGGAAGGGTGTGCCGTTCGTCGAGGTGGGGCACCGATCAGCGGGGTGTCTGCGCAGCAGCGATTGGGGGAGGCGCGGGGTTACGCCCACGAGCCTGGTTGGTGAGTCGTCTGCAAGCTGCTGCGACTCACTTGCACTGAGCGACATATGACTACGACCATGAAGGTGGCCATTCCGGTTCTGCGCTTGTCCAGGTCAGGAGGAGTCCGAGTGCTGACCGAGTTTGCCAGCCGCCTCGTAGCGCGTGGCCACGATGTGACGCTGCCCGTAGCGCAGGCAGAGGGCTCGGCTGCTCCATTCCCCCTAGACGAACGCGTGCGCATCGTCTATCGCGGCTCAGGTTCAGGCATGGCTGCACCGATGTACCGTCTGTTGAGTGCCCTTGGGCCAGAGTATGACACGGTGGTGGCCAACTACTATCCGACCGCATATGCAGCAGCTCTATGGGGCCTGGGACACGGCAAGCCGGCCCACTACCTGGTGCAAGGATACGAGCCAGGCTTCATCGCGATAGATCCGCAGCGAAGATGTCGTCATGCCAAGGCTGCTCTGGCAGCTCTCAGCTACCGCTTACCCCTACGGATCATAGCAGTGTCAACGTGGCTAGGTGCTGCCATCTCGCGCGCGGGCGGGAGACCGCGCGCCATCGTCAGCGCCGGGGTGGACACGATCAGGTTCTCGGGTGAACATGACAGCCCGGACAGGGAGTCACGGCTGGTGATGGTGCTGGCGCGTAGAGAGCCGTGGAAGGGCCTTGATGTGCTGCTCCGGGGCCTTAGGTCGGTGCCGGGAGACTGCGCAGGCCTGAGGCTGCTAGCTGTCACACAGGATCCGACTCTGCGGTTGGACACCGATGTCCCTGTGGAATACTGCTATCCTCGAGACGACCTGGAGCTGGCCGCCTGCTATAGGAGGGCCTCAGTGTTTGTGTTCCCGTCCCTCATGGAGGGCTTCGGGCTCCCGCCACTGGAAGCGATGGCGTGTGGTGCTCCTGTGGTGGTCGCCGACTGTGGCGGTGTGCGGGACTTCGCAGTCCACGGAAAGAACGCGATCGTGGTGCAGCCGGGCGACAGCGAGGGGCTTATGGCAGGTGTGTTCCGAGTGCTGGGAGACCCTCGACTGGCGGCCGAGCTGGCACGCGACGGCAAGCTTACCGCTCGGCATATGGACTGGGAGCGGGCAACGGACAGATTGGAGCGTGTACTCACCGGTCAACAGGTCGGTAGCGAGTTCCAGGGGAGAGGACTTTGTTCCTAGTGAGCGGGGCATGACGGGTATCGAGGAGCACGGCAGTACCACCATGGCCAACGTATCAGTGGTAGTCGTGAACTACAACTCCGACGACGATTTGCGAGGATGTCTCGCATCCCTCAGTTCCGAGGGAGCGGCTGTGCCCCTGGACGTGTGCGTGGTGGACAATGCCTCGAGCACGGGCGACGTCAAGATGGTGGCTGCCGGGTTTCCTGGCACGTCGCTGCTGATAAACGAGAGCAATCGGGGGTTCGCCGCTGCCTGCAACCAGGCGCTGGCGCTTGTGGGAGCGCCATACATCCTCCTACTCAATCCTGACACAGTGGTGAGGCCGGCAGCCATTCAGCGCATGGGCAGATTCCTGGACCAGCATCCAGAAGCTGGAGGGGTGGGATGCAGACTCTTGAATGAGGACGGGACTCTTCAGCCCTCCATAACGAGCTTCCCGCAGCCCCTGCGAGAAGCAATCAGCGTCGGACTGCGGGGTATCCTTAGGAATGACGCCAGAGCCAGGTCTGCCCTCTCGAGGCTCGCTCGACCGCTGGGCCTTGCTGTGTCCAGGTTCGACACTCATGATGAGGCCAAGTCGGTGGACTTCGTTAGAGGCGCATGTCTGATGGTACGGCGCCGAGCCGTAGAGGAGGTCGGCCCGCTTGACCCGGCCTACTTCTTCACTGGCGAGGAGATGGACTGGTGCTACCGGATGAGGAAGGCTGGATGGCGCATATACTACTATCCCGAGGCCGAGGTCATCCACTTTGATCACGGCTCGACAAGAAACATCATGGGCCGTGTCTTCGTTCAGACCAGGAAGAGCACTCTGGTGTTCTATGAAAAGCACTATCCGAAACACGCCACCTTCATGATGAAAGTCCTGACCTCACTGGCTTTGGCGGCGAAGGCATTGTTCCTCACTGGGAGACTGGCTACCGGGTGGTCGGAGCGTGACGCTGACCTGGCCTTGCGCGAGGCAAGCTGGTTTGTGGCGCGGATGAACTTCAGCCGCCGGCTCCGGAGCGGCAACCTGCTCCTCGACCACCAGTTCAGGTACCTGCGGTGAGCTTGTCCGAGTCTGTTGCTCTCTACTGGAACACTGCCCGCCATCTGACGCCGGAACAGATGGCGGGCCGGCTGAGCTCTCTAGTTCGCAAGACTCTGGACCGCCGTACTGGATTCCCCTCGTGGCTGTACCGCCGTCAGCTTCGAAGCGCAGCCTCGAACTTACGGGAGCGATCCGACTGGGCTTCACAGCAGACTCACGAGCTTCTGACTCGCGGTGACCTCCTGAGGTGCGTAGACGAGCCTCCTTCCTACCACTTCACCTTTCTTGGTAGGAGTCGGTCATATCAACGCGGCAAGATCGATTGGGGAGCCTGCGGCGAAACTCTGCTCTGGCGCTACAACCTACATTACTTTGAGTACGCCTATGATCTCGCCATCGCCTTCCGGTACCACGGTGACGATCGTGCCTATCGTGCCTTTCGCAGTCTGGTAACGGACTGGATTGCCTGCAACGCCATCGGCAAGACTGTCGGATGGGACCCGTATCCTACCTCACTGCGAATCGTCAATTGGCTCAAGGCCTGCCACCTAATGCGCGTAGCATTGGCCTGCGACCATGAGTTCCGGCAGGTTCTGGTTCGCTCGCTCCATGAACAGGCACTTCACCTACGACGGAACCTGGAAGTGCACCTCCTAAACAACCATGTGATCGAGAACGCCAGGGCCTTGATCTGGGCCGGCCTGTTCCTCGAGGGAAGCCTACCTGAGCGGTGGCTGTCCCAGGGCAGGGCTCTGCTGATCAAAGAGCTGGGGAGGCAGGTACTCCCGGATGGTGCTCAGTTCGAGCGAAGCCCGATGTATCATTGCGCGGTGCTGCTGGACTGTGCTGAGCTCGCGGCGCTTCTGCGAGATACCGAGCAATCGCTGCCTCCACAAGTCCTCGACGTCCTTAGCAGCATGGTGAGCTGTGCTGAAGCCATGCTATTCCCGGATGGAGAGACGGCCTATCTGAACGATTGCGCTCAGGGTATGACGGTGCCAAGCCTGCGTCTGATAGCTGCGGCCAAGGCACTTCTCGGAGTGGCTGCGAGAGAGCCAGCAGAATGCAGCGAGCTCGCTGGGCCTGTGCCCGTAGCTCTGCCGGCAGCCGGCTACTACTGGATTCGCGACCGAACCCGGAATGCCCATCTGGTTGTTGATTGCGGCGAGCTGGGGCCCTCCTTTCAGCCTGGCCACGGTCACTGTGACCTTCTGAGCTACGAGTGGAGCGTGGACGGAGAGCGAGTGGTCATCGACAGCGGAGCCGATGACTATTACGGCCCAGTGGAGTGGCGTAAGTACTATCGGAGTACCTGCGCGCACAACACCATCTCCGTGAACGGGCAGGAGCAGAGTGAGATCTGGGGACGCTTTCGGGTTGGGCGACGAGCTCGGCCGCTCGGTGTCACCTGGCAAGTCTCCGCTGAGGGCGGGACCATCACGGCTGGCTACTCCGGGTTCCCGACCGTGCCCGGGTGGGTTCGGCACTGGCGAGCCATTGGAGTCATCGGTGGCGGCTGTCTCGTTGTCCTCGATGTCGTCACCGGTGCGGGTGAGTTCGGGGTCGACAGTTTCGTGCATCTGGCCCCAGGGTACTTACTGCAGTCAACCACCGCATCTACCGTGGAGGTGGCTTCATGTGGTTGGCAAGCATGCTTCCGCCCGATCATCCCGCCACTGTCGGTAGAGGTCAGCCATGGATCCTATGATCCGATCCAAGGGTGGTGCGCTCACCGCTTGGGAGCGGCCATGCCCCACACTGTCATCCGTGCCCGATGGGGTGGTGCAGGCACAGTGGTCGCTGGGTACTGCCTGACTGTCTCTCAAGGCCTAGTCTCTCGACCCACCGTGCGAGCGTCAGAGGCTGGACACGTGATCGAGGTCACGGCAGGTGGGTGTACCTACCGGGTCCACTGCACTGTTGAGGCTGGCAGACCCAAGATAGAGATGGCAACAATTGGCTAGCGTCAGAATCCCTGATACTGGGCAGCTTCCGAGATGAGCGACTCTGTCTCTGATCATCCGCAAGTGACCGTCGTCATCCCGTTGCGCAATGAAGCTGCCCACCTGGCGCATGTGATGCACGCGCTCAGGGCACAGACTTATGCACGGCACATCGCCCAGGTCCTTTTTGTAGACGGCATGTCCACCGATCGAACGCGGGCGGTGATTGGGGAGAACTCTCGCGGACTCCCAGCCGTGCGGATCATCGACAACCCTCAGATCGCCGTTCCTCAGGCGATGAACCGAGGCATCCGGGCCGCTTCCGGCGATATCATCATCCGCTTGGATGCCCATTGCGAACCTGCCCCCGACTACGTGGAGCGCTGCGTCCACCACTTGCGGGAGACCGGCGCCTGGAACGTCGGTGGCCCGATGAGGGCCCGAGGCCAGGGGTACGTGGGGCAAGCGGTGGCCCTAGCCACGACGTCCCCCTTCGGAATCGGGGGATCGCCCTTCCATTACTCAGACGAGCCCCAGTACGTGGACACGGTCTACCTGGGCGCCTTTCCCCGCTGGGTCTTCGACAAGGTCGGGCTATACGACGAGCGGTTCGTACGCAACCAGGACTACGAGCTCAACCATAGGATACGCAAAGCCGGCGGCGCGATCTTTCTGGCCCCAGACATCAGGATCACCTACTTCCCGCGGGATTCGCTGCGCGCTCTGTGGCGACAGTACTTCCAGTACGGCTTCTGGAAGGTGCAAACGCTGCGCAAGCACCCGGACTCCCTCAAGTGGCGCCATCTGGTGGCGCCTGCCTTCGTAGCCGGGCTTGTTGGTGGCCTTCTCGTAGGCCTCCTGTGGCGGCCGGCCCTGGTGCTCTGGATGCTGGCTGTGGGTCTATACATCATCCTTGCACTCGCCTTCTCGCTGATGCGAGCGCGCAGGGAGCCGGGCGGACTGCGCTATCTGCCGCTGATGCCCGTCGTATTCGCCACTCTGCACGTCGCCTGGGGCCTCGGCTTCTGGTGGGCGTGGGTCGCCCTTCTCCTGGGTCGGGACCCGCTCGCCGTTCCGGATCCGGCAGCTGAGCGCGCGACTGACTCGGCTCCCGCCCCGGAGTAGGCGCTCAGGCGCTTGACAGCTCCCTCACCCTGGCCTACCTTTCGACCCTGACACATCTACGGCTCCGGCCTATTCGGGGGGAGGTCGGTCATGCGTCGCACTGCCGTCGGGGTCATTCTGGCCGCCTCAGCCCTCACCCTCGCTGCCCTGCATGCCACCACCCTGGCCCAGTCTGCCACCGGCGTCGTCATCTCCGAGGTCGCCTACAACCTGGGGGACGACTGGATCGAGCTGTACAACCGCGGTCCGGAGGCTGTCCAGCTTGACGGCTGGACGCTCTCCGTGGATAGCTCCTACGCCCATCCCCAAGCATTGACCGGATCCATCGGTGCGGGCGAGTTCCTCGTGCTGGTGCCGACCTACGGGCTGCTCGATTCCGGCGACTACGTCAGGCTGCAGATGCCCAACGGCCTCAGCGATGCTGTCTCCTTCGGGGATCGCACCGTTATCTGCTCTGGCCTCACCGCCGCGAGCGGCCAGTCGCTGCATCTGATGGACCTCACCGCTGCTGCCGGCTCCTGCGGCTACGTAGCCGGTGCCCCCTCTCCCGGCGGCCCACCGCCTGCGCCCACTCCCACCCCGACGGCGACGGACACGCCCACCGCCACTCCCACGGCCACTGCCACCGTCTCGCCCGGCTCGGTGGCCCTCACCGAGGTCTACTACCAGGGCGCTTGCGAGCTCGAGTGGGTAGAGATCGCCAACGTCGCCGCTGTGCCCGTCGCCATGGACGGCTGGCGCCTCCGCGACAACAACGGCTACCATTCGCTCGCCCTCAGCCTGGCCCCGGGGGAGGTGGTGGTAGTGCAGGGCGGCGCGGGGGCGATCGTGCCCGAGTGTGGTGCCACAACGGCTCGGGCCGACGGCTCCTGCATGGGCATCAAGCTCGCCGACGAGGGAGACGCGGTCGAGCTGGTGGATGGGAACGGGCGGGTGCTGGCCTCGCTGGTCTACGGCGGTGCCTCCACCCCGGGCGCCGTGCCTCTGGCGCCGGCCGGGCACTCCCTGGCCCGGCTGCGCCTGCCCGACGGCTCCCTGATGCCCTGGATGGCGTCCACGCCGGTGCCCGGATGCCTGCAGCTGGCGCCCACTCCCACGGCCACGCCGACCGTCACCGCCACTCCCACTCTCATCCCCACGCCGACGGCCACCGTCGCTCCCGGGTCTGTAGCGCTGACCGAGGTGTTCTACCAGGGGAACTGCGACCGGGAGTGGGTGGAGATCGCCAACCTGAGCCGAGCGGAGATCGTCCTCGACGGATGGCGTCTGACGGACAACGGGGGCTCCACCTCCCTTCGCCTGACGCTCTCGCCCGGAGAAGTGGTGCTGATCCAGCCGTCCGGCAGCCAGGTGACTCCGGGATGCGCCGGGCGCGGTTACCTGACGCAAGGGGCTTGCCTGGGCAACGGCCTGGCCGACGACGGCGACCGGGTCGAGCTGACCGACGCTACCGGCAGGATGCTGGACTCCGTGTACTACGGTCCCGCCACCACTCCCGGGGCCGTACCTCTGGCGCCGGCCGGCCTGTCTCTGGCGCGCCCGCGCGAGGCCGATGGGACGTTGGACGGCTGGCAGGCGCTGGCTCCCGATCCGGGCTGTCTTCAGGGCGCTTCCTCACCTACAGCGCCCGGTCCCGAGCCCTCGGCCACGCTCACACCGGAGCCACCACCGGACGCCACCCCTACCGCGATCCCGCCTCGCGAGCAGGTCGTCCACCTGGCCTACCTCCCCCTGGCCTCCTGCCGCGCCGCAGCCGCGCCCCTGGCGTCCCTCTTGATCTCGGAAGTGCTCTACCAGGGCATCACGGCTGACGAAGGGGACGAGTTCGTGGAGCTGCGCGGGTTCACCGGCCTGCCGCTGGACCTCACCGGCCACAAGCTGGGGGACGCCGAGTACGCCGGAGATGGCGAAGGGATGTACCTCTTCCCGGGCGGCACCTTCCTGCCAGCCGGTGGAACTCTGGTGGTGGCCCGGTGCGCGAACTCCTTCGCCGCTCGTTTCGGCCGCCCTCCGGACCTCGAGTTCGCCCCCGGTGGCTGTCTGGACTCGCCCGAAGTGCCCAACATGCAGCGCTACACCGCCTGGGGGCGAGGCTCGTTCAACCTGGCCAACAGCGGGGACGAGGTGCTGCTCCTGGGCCCGGACGACGCTGTCCTGGATGCGGTGGCCTACGGCTCTGGTGCCTTCGGCCTGCTCGGCCTGGTCGGCGAGGCCAACGCCCCGGCCCCGCTGTCGCTCCAGCGGGTGGGGGCCCTGGACCGGGACGACATGAGCCTGGACTTCGGGCACGAGGGCCCATCGCCGGGCACCGGGCTGGACGTGCCAGTGGCGCCGCTTCCGGCGCCCGGGCCATCGTGGGCCGGCCTCACCGCGTTCTGGGGCAACCTGCACTCCCACTCCTCTTACTCCGACGGCGCCGGCCCTCCCGAGTTGGCCTTCGCCCGCGCCCGTCAGGCCGGGCTGAACTTCTACGCCGTCACCGACCACGGCTGGATGCTGCGCGCGGTCGAATGGTCGCGACTCCGGGGTGTGGCCAGCGACGCCACCGTGCCCGGGCGCTTCCTGGCTCTGGCTGGGTTCGAATGGACCCACCGGACCGAGGGCCACATCAACGTGTTCGGCACCACCGAGCTGGCCAGCCGCGACCTTCCCGAGACCTCGAATGTGGCCGGCCTGTTGCGCTGGGCCGAGCAGCAGCCTGGGGCCGTGCTCCAGTCCAACCACCCTGGGCTGGGTGGCAGCCACGTGGGGCAGGAGGCAGTGAACGGCCGGGTGGATCGGCTGCATCTGCAGGAGGTAGTCAGCGGTCGGGGCACAATGGCCCGCACCTACGAGGAGGCCCTGCTGGAAGCCTGGCGCAACGGCTGGCAGGTGGCGCCCACGGCCGGGTCGGACACAGATGGCTGGTTCTGGGGGAGCGATACGGCGGCACGTACGGGCGTCTGGGCCCTGGAGCTCACTGAGGCCGCCGTGCTGGAGGCCCTGCGTCACGGGAGGGCCTTCGCCACGGAGGATGCCAACCTGGCGGTCGCCTGGCGCTGCGGTGACGACTGGATGGGTGCCTCATCTTTGGCGGCAGAGGGCTCATGCACTGCCTTCTACGCCGACGGCGACGGCGAGCCGGCCACGTTGGCCCTGCTCGATCTGGCCGGACGGACGCTGGCGAGCTGGGGCGCGCTGTCCGGCGAGGAGAGCCCATTCTCGGCACCCCCTGAGCCCGGATTCTGGCTGAGAGCGACCCAGGCCGACGGCGATCGCGCCTGGACGCCGCCGATCTGGGCCGGGGAATAGCACGCTGATCTCGCTGAGGAAACGCAGATTCGCGCTGATGAGAAAGGGATAATGTTCAAAGATCAGCGGAAATCAGCGTAGCATCAGCGCCATCCGCGTTCCATAGCGCGGCAAGGTCGCCTTGTCTTCTTCTCCGGTGAAGGCTACAATGCCGGCGTTTGTCCGGCGACATCGGATCCGCGTGGGGCTATGGCGTCAATCCGGAGTCATCTGCGCACCAAGCTGGCGGCAGTGCTACTGGCCGCGATTGCGTTCCTGTATTTCAGCGCACCCTGGCTCACCTCGCTGGCGCGCTCGGAGTTGGGTGGAGTGGCACTGCACCGAGGCCTGGCTCTGATGGAGGAGCGTCCGTCCGAACCGAATCCCTACCTGGACCGGGCCCTGCGCCACTTCCAGGCCGCGGTAGCCTCGAACGATGCCAATGCCCACGCCTGGCGCCAACTCGGGGAGCTGTACCTGGTCCTGGGGCAGAACGAAGAGGCGCGGCAGGCGCTGTCACGGGCCGTGATGCTTAGACCGTCCTTTCCCTTGTACCACGTGCTCCTGGGTGATGCCTATGATGGTCTAGGCGCGGCGCGGGAGGCCATAGACACGTGGCGCGAGGGGCGAGGTGGCATCCTGCGCCGAGACCAGATCGCGGCCAACGCCTGCAAAATCGCCGACGCCCACATCCAGGCCGGCGACCCGCTGTCGGCCGTGCCGGTGCTTCGGGACGAGGTGTTGCCGGTGGATCCCGACAACTTGTTCGCCCTGGCGTACATCGTGTCAACCTACGACGGTGCGGTCAGCGGTCCTCATCCCCTCGCTGACCCCTATCGAGAGTCGGCGGTCTATCCCCCTCCGGGTGGCTTTCGGGTCAGCTCCGACGCGCGGCTGGCCGCCTTCCAGGCTCGGGGGGCAGTGCGGCTGTACTCCGCCGGTTACTGGGACGCCGGGCTGATGGTGAACACGATCCGCTACTGGGCCTCTCAGGGCCACCCTGCGGCCGTGATGGCGGCGCGGGAGCTGTGGCAGTCGGCGCCCGAGGACGAAACCTGGCTCCTCGCCTACGCTGAGGCCCTGGTGCGGTCCGGCCTTCATCAGGAAGCGCTCACGTTACTGGAGGAAGGAGCCGCCGGGTCGCCTGGGGTACTGCGGTGGCGGGCACTGGCGTGGGTCGAGGCGGCCCGGAGGGGCGACCGAGACGAGTATTGGCGGGGAGCCAGGGAGGCGCTGCTGGCATACCGGGCGGCTGCGCCCGACGATCTGTGGCCTCTGGCGGTTCTGCCCCAGGTATGCCAGCGGTTGGGGGCGCCAGAAGAGGCCGAGCGGTGGCAGGCGGATCTCAAGCGACGCACCGAGGATGCCGATAGGGAAGCGGTAGCCGAGGCCCTACAGGTCGAGGCTGAGGCTGTGCGACTGGGTGCCAATCTGGTGTTGAACGGGGGCTTCGAGCTGTGGGCAGGCGATCGGCCCGAGCACTGGACCTGGTCCAACATGGCTACCGGGGACCCCTGGAATCTGGCGTTCTATGCCGGCGGGCCGGAGGAGGTGCAGGCTCTGCTCGGTGCGAGCGCCAGGGTCCAGGGAATATGGCGGCAGGAGAGACAGGATAGGGAGCCTGCTCGGGCTGGGTACTGGCTCTACGACCAGTCGGCTCGGGCACTGCGTGAACTGAAGGTCACGCCGGGCCTAACCTACGTCGTGTCTCTCGACTACTTCACCGAGGTGGGCGGAGCGGTTCAGCCCACCGTGTGGTTGTCCTATGCCGACTCGCCCTGTTGGGCTGGAGACCGGCGATTGGCTCCCACCGAGGGCGAGTGGCGCCACTTCACCTTCGTCTGCGGCCCGGCGGCTGAAGGTGACGACCCGCTGAGGCCCTTGCTCCGCCTGTTTGGGACCGGTACGGTCCTATTCGACAACCTCGCGGTGCGGGAAGTGATTCTCGCCGGGGAGCAGGAGGGAGGTTAGCCGGTATGGCCGGCGAGTCGCAGTCAGCTTTGTGGGGGATGGAGGCCGTCGCAGTGCGACGGACCGGCCTGTTGACGCCTGCGGGCCGGAGGGCGTTCCTGCTGGCGGTGGACCTGATCATCGTGCTGGCATCGGTTCTTGGCGGACTGGCGGTGTGGGCACACCGGGGCCACATCCCCTTCGGGGAGCGCTTCATCCGTCTTCACTGGGAGTGGTTTCCCTTCATGACTCTCACCTGGCTGGTTGCGGCGGTGCTGAATGACCTGTACCGCCCCAGCTTGATCGGCCGGGTTCGCGGCCTGTTGCGGAGGCTGCTGCGCGCTCAGGCGGTTCTGGTGTTCGTGTACCTGGTGGTGTACTTCGTGTCCACTCCCCGCTCGCTCCCTCGCGGCCTGCTGCTCTACTACGCTGCCATCGCTACCCCGCTGTTGTTCGCGGCGCGAGGAGTGCTGACTGTATGGTTCGCCCAGCCTCGCTTCCGCTTTCGGACCCTGGTCGTGGGCGCTGGCTGGGCTGGGCGCACTGCCATCGAGGTCATCCAGGAGCAACTGCAGACCGAGTTCGTCCTGGTAGGCCTGGTGGATGACGACGAAGAGAAGCGGGGTCAGACGGTCCGTGGCGTGCGTGTGCTTGGTGGCGGCGACGTACTGCCGGAACTGGCGCGGATCAATAACATTGACCTGTTGGTGATCGCCATCACCCGCGGGATCTCGCCCTCCCTATTTCGCAACGTGCTGCTGTGCCAGCAAGCGGGGATCGGTGTGGTAGGCATGGCGTCTCTCTATGAGCGCACGCTAGAGCGCACCCCCGTCCACCATTTGCCCGAGCAGTGGTTCATGGAGTTTGAGCCCCCGGATGTGCTTACCCAGGCGGCTAAGCGGCTGCTGGACCTGGGATTCGCCGTGGTGGCAGGTTTGGGCTTGGGATTGCTCCTGCCTTTCATCGCCGCGGCTATCTACATCGAGAGCCCCGGCAGCATCTTCTACCGACAGCAGCGTCTGGGCCGGAACGGGAAGCCATTCTGGGTTTACAAGCTGAGGTCTATGGTGCCGGACGCAGAGAGCGACGGGGCCCAATGGGCACGGGAGAATGACCCCCGCGTGACTCGGGTGGGCCGCCTGCTGCGCAAGACGCGTCTGGACGAACTTCCCCAGGTGTGGAATGTGTTACGAGGGGAGATGAGCCTGATCGGGCCGCGCCCGGAGAGACCGGAGTTCGTAGCGCAGCTACAGGAACAGATCCCGTACTATCGCTCCCGATTGAGCGTCAAGCCCGGGCTCACCGGTTGGGCCCAGGTGCGGTACCGCTACGGCAACACCGTCGAGGATGCCCGCATCAAACTGGAATATGACTTGTACTACATAAAGCACCAGTCACTGCTGCTGGACCTGTCCATCCTGTTTCGAACTGTCGGAGTGGTGCTGAGGATGGGCGGGACGTGACTGGCACTGCCGGCGCCGGGCTCAAGATCCTGGTCACCGGAGGTGCTGGGTTCATAGGATCACATGTGGCCGAGGCGCTCTCCCAGGCTGGCCATCGGGTGGCCGTGCTCGATAATCTGAGCCGAGGCAAGCGAGAGAACCTGAGCCCGTCGATCCCGCTGCATCACATGGACCTGCGCGACCCTGGCCTGGAGCAACTGCTGGCCGACGAGCGCTACGACGTGGTCAGCCACCACGCTGCCCAGATAGACGTTCGGCTGTCGGTGGCTGACCCTCTGGCGGACGCCGACGTGAACGTGATGGGGTCATTGCGGCTGCTGGCTGCCTGCGTGCGATGGGGCGTGAGGAAGGTGATATACGCCTCCAGTGGGGGCGCCATCTATGGTGAGCCTCGCTACCTGCCCACCGATGAGGACCACCCGATCGAGCCCGTCTCGCCGTACGGAGTCAGCAAGTACGCTGTGGAGCTGTACCTGCGCCAGTTCGCCGCCACCCACGGGCTCCGGTACACCGTGCTTCGCTACCCCAACGTCTATGGGCCCCGGCAGGACCCATTGGGTGAAGGCGGGGTCGTCGCCATCTTCGCCCGCCGCATGCTAGCTCATGAGACTGTGTATATCTATGGCTCGGGCGAACAGGAGAGGGACTTCGTTTACGTGGGCGACTGCGCTCAAGCGAACCTTATGGCCCTGAGTGCCGGTGACGGCCGAGCCTACAACTTGGGTACCGGCACCGGGGTCAGCGTCAACTCCCTGTTTCGTATCATGGCCGCGCTTACCGGTTACGAGCAGGACCCGGTCTACCGGCCGGCGCGCCCTGGTGAGACTATGCGGATGGCAGTGGACGCCACGCGGGCAGAGCGAGAGCTTGGGTGGCGGCCGAAGGTTGCGCTTGAGGAGGGGATTCGCCGCACGATCGCCGCTGTGGCTCAGGGCAGGGAGTCTTGAGGCAGGCCCCTCCTGCTACCCAGTGGGAACGGTGGGCGCTACCCCTGCTGCTTGCCCTGGGCTTGGCCCATGGGGTGGCCTACGCCGTCATGGTGCCTCCCTGGCAGGCACCTGACGAGCCGGGACACTTCGAGCACGTGCGGCTGCTAGCACAGCAGTGGCGTTTCACCAGTGCCGTCGCCCCTGACCCCGCTCTCGAACGAGAGATCATTGCCTCTCTCTATGCCAACCACTACTGGGATTTCGTCCCTCACCCCATGCCTCAGGATCTTCCCGGGCGGCTGAGCGACCTGGACACGTTTGCCGGTCGGAGCCGCACCCTGGCCCGCCCTTCTCTCTCGTATGTGCCCTACGCACTCGTGGTCTGGCCGCTAAGACACCAGGATGTTGACCTGCAGTTGACGGTGCTACGGCTGTTCTCGGCATTGCAGCTGCCTTTGGTGGTGTACATGGGCTGGCGCTGCGCCCGCACCTTGTTCCCCGATGACATCGGTCCGGCATTAGTGGTGGGAGGGTTCGCAGCTCTGCTTCCCCAGCATGCTCACCTCATGGCCTCGGTGAGCGACGGCAACCTGGCCGAAGTGCTGGCGTCTGCCTACTTTCTGGTGACAGCCGTGGCAGCCCGAAGGGGGCTAACGCTGCGACGAGCGCTGACGCTGGGGATGCTGGCCATGTTGGCGCTTGCCAGCAAGAACACCGCTCTCTTCCTGGTACCGACCACCGTCGTGGCTCTTCCGGTTCTGGCTCGACGCAGACGCGTCAGAGGGTGGGCGTGGCTGGCGGGGGGTGTTGGGGCTCTGGCGCTGGTCCTGGTTGGCATCCGGTTTGCACCGCGTAAGGTTCAGGTGCGCTCGCTCATCGCCAGCTGGGAGTCTCTGGTACTGCCCGCGTCGTATGCGCCGGACAGGTTGGGCCATTACTGGATCTGGTGTGTCATGACCTTCGAGAGCTTCTGGGGCCGCTTCGGTTGGATGAACGTGCGTATGGGCGATGCCGCCTACGTGGTGTTGGCCGGGCTCACTGCTGCCGCCGCCGTGGGGGTGATGGCGCGGTCGGTTCTGCCGCAGCTCCGCAGTCGCTTGCGCCCAGGGGCAGGGTGGTGCCTGGGGCTGTATGCTCTTTCGGTGGCGTTCGCCCTGGCCTTTGTGCTGGGCACCTTTGTCGTCTACTATTCGCCTTATGGCAACTTCTCCCAGGGACGCTACCTCTTCCCGGCCTTGCTGCCTCTAGCAGTGCTGGCCGGGTACGGTACCGGGGCGTCAGCGCTGCACCGGTTTGGCCGTGCCTCGGCGGTGCTTGTAGTGGGCGCATTGGCAATCCTGTCGCTCCACGCCCTCTTCGGCACTGTAGCACCCACCTTTCTCTGGGGGAACTGAATCTGGAGGACGCAGACTTGAGTGAACGATCGGTTCTCACGCAAGCCTTTCGAACAGGGCTGAGGCTGCTGGTTCTGCCGGTGGCGGTGGCTCTCCTCGCGATCGCTGTGGCCAGCCCGGTGGCCGCGCAGGGCACCGGCACTACGGTGTACCTTCCCGTCATACCCCGGAACCAGCCCGGGCTGATCGGCGACCCACAGTGGGTCTCGCCCTTTGGCATCGTGATGTACGGGGGGCTAGATGAAGCCACCCTGACCCGAATGCGTAGTGCCGGCTCTTCCTGGGTGGTGACTATGCTCAGCTGGCAACGGGTGGAGTCCAGCCAGGGCAGTCTGAACTGGTCCACCTACGATGCGGAGTTCCTGGCCGCCAAGAACGCCGGTATGATGGATGTGGCGGTACTGGTGACGGGTGTGCCCGAGTGGGCACGAGGCACTTCCTACCCCTACCCCGGAGGCGGCCCGGGCATGAACGTAGGTGCCCTGGCCAGCTTCTTGGGCCAGGCAGCGGAGCGGTACGACGGCGATGGGGTTGCCGACGCCCCTGGTCGCCCGGTGGTGAAGTACTGGACCCTCTTCGCCGAGCCTGACTACTGTGGCTATGTCAGCAATGGAGTCTGTGTGCCGCGCCTCGGCGAGGAGTACAAGGGAGTATGGGGCATAAGCGGTCAGGCGTATGCCCAGATGCTACAGGTCGCCCGCGCCGCCATCAAGGCTGCGGCGCCCAGGGCTCTGGTGATGAACGGCGGGGTAGCCTTCGACTACTTCACCCACATCACATACGAGAATCCCACTCGCAAGGGGATCTACGTCAGGCAGTTCATGGCCGACGTGATCGCCGCGGGGGGTGGTCAGCACATGGATATGCTGGCCGTGCACTATTATCCCGTAAGTATGGCGGACTGGGCGGAGAAGCTGACCCAGCTCTTCGGCACCGTGTATAGCCAGTCGCAATCCGAGCAGATGCGCTCGCTGCCGTTGATCTCACCCGAGATGGGATACTGGTCCTCGGAGGATGCCGGAAGCAGCGAGAGGCTCCAGGCCGCCCGGCTGGTGCAGATGTTCACTCGCGGGTTGTCCCAGGGTGTTCAGCGGCTGGCCTGGTTCGCCGTCTTCGACGGGCCGCCCGATGTCCCCACTGAGTCGCACGGTCTCTTCCGCGGCTCCAATCCGAACGATCCTAGGCCGGCCTTCTGGGCCTACAAGACCATGACCACCGTGCTCTATGGTTTCAGGTATGAGGCGCCACTCTACACCGAACCTGCCGGCTTCCCTTCCAGTTGGGACCACGAGGCCTACCTGTTCCGGCGGGCCGCGGACGACGCCCGCATGGTGGTGGCCTGGGCCAACGGAGGGGCTCAGAATCCCGACGGGGTGAGCGAACTGGTGCTCGATGCCTCACGAGTCACGGTCGTGAACATGCTGGGGCTGAGCGCCACCAACCCCCATGTCCCTCGGAGCCTGGTGGTGCAGGATGGCTTGGGCGCTGACCTAGATGGCCAGGCCAATGGGCAGATCATGCTGAGGATCACGCAGGAGCCCGTGTACATACTGCTTCCATGACCGACCAGGCGGCGTCCATCACTTTCGATCGCGTCTGCAAGCGGTATGTGTGGCGGCCGGAGCGGGCGCGTACGTTCCTGGATGTGTTTGCCGGGCTGATGCGAGGGCGCGAGCCGGATCAGGAGTTCTGGGCTCTTCGTGACCTCAGCCTGGTGGTTGGCCCCGGAGAGGCAGTGGCGCTCATCGGGCCCAACGGGGCGGGGAAGAGCACGGCTTTGAAGTTGGCCTCGCGGGTGATCGTGCCCACCTCTGGCACAGTGACCGTCGTGGGCAGGGTATCGGCCTTGCTCGAGCTGGCGGCAGGCTTTCACCCCGACCTCACCGGGCGAGAGAACGTTTTCCTGTCAGGCGCCCTGATGGGGCTTTCCCGCCGTGCCATGCTGGACCGCTTCGACCAGATCCTCGAGTTCTCCGGCGTGAGCGAGTTCATAGACTCGCCCGTACGTCATTACTCTTCCGGCATGGCCATGCGGCTGGGCTTCGCTGTGGCCAGCTCTGTGGAGCCCAGGGTACTTCTGATAGACGAGGTCCTGGCCGTGGGCGACCGGGCCTTCAGCCAGCGATGTGTGGACCGCATCTTTGGGCTGAAGGAGCGAGGCACGGCCATCCTGTTCGTGTCGCATGACCTAGACGCGGTCAGAAACCTGTGCGAACGGGCCATATTGCTGGAGCGAGGGGAAACAATAGAGTCCGGACCGACCGACCGCGTCATCTCGCGGTACCTTCGGCGGCTCTCTCAGACCGAGGGCAAGGACGTTCGGCAAGAGCGAGAGGAGCGCTGGGGAAGCGGGGAGGTGGCTATCGTTGAAGTGTGGCTAGAGGATGATCGAGGGGAGAGGGTATCCGGCCTAGGTGCGGGAGAGCCCTTCGCTGTGGGCATACGCTATCGGGTGACCGGGGATGTGGAGCAGCCAGTGTTTGGCCTCGCCTTCCGTGACGGATCCGGGTATCTCCTCAGTGGGCCCAACACTCGGTTCGATGGGGTGAGCGTTCCCCTGGGTGACAAGGAGGGAGTGCTCCGCTACCGCGTGCCTCGCCCGCCCCTCCAACCTGGGCACTATTTCCTGTCCACCAGCATCTATGACCAACGGTTGGTGCACGCCTACGACCACTGGGAGTACTGCCTGGCTTTCGACGTGTACCCGACCGAAGGATCACGCTGTTTCGGCACCGTGTCCCTGTCGGGGTCGTGGCTGACGTCGGAACCGACGCCAGACGGGTGTTGCTGATGGCGGTCGAGCCCGAAGTCAGCGTGGTGGTTCCGTACTACCGCGGCCGGGAGCACCTCCCCGCTCTCTTGGAGTCTATTGCGGGCCAGCAGTTCCCCCTCGAGCGGCTGGAGTGCATCCTGGTGATGAACGGCGCCGACGACGGCGCCCTAGATCTGGTCCGGAGTCGGTTCCCCTGGGTCCGCACCGTCGATCCGGGTGAGAACCTGGGGTACGGGGGCGGCTGCAACCTAGGCGCTCGGGAGGCCAGGGGGAAGTGGGTAGCCTTCCTGAACACCGACATGCGGGTGGATTCCCGGTGGCTCACCGAGTTGCTCGCCGGCGCCGAGCGACATCCGGACTCTGTGTGCTTCGGGTCGGCCATTCTCTCCTGGAACGGCAAACGCATTGACTTCGCCGGCAGCAGCATGAACTTCCTGGGAGTGGGCTATCAGCCCTATCACGGTGGACCGGCCGCCTGGTTGCCGGACTCCGACAGACAGGAGTTGTTCGTCTGTGGAGGAGCCACGTTCGTCCGACGCGAAGTGTACCTGGACGTGGGCGGTTTCGATGAGGACTTCTGGGCCTACTACGAGGACGTAGACCTGGGCTGGCGCCTCTGGGTACTGGGTTATGATGTCTGGTTGGTACCATCCTCCGTGGTCTATCACCGACACCACGGCTCCTTCAGCCGGGTGGGTCAGGAGCGCACGCGACTGCTCTACGAGCGCAACGCCCTGCTCTCTCTGATTAAGAACTACGGACAGGACAATCTGGACCGCATCCTGCCTGTGGCGCTGATGCTAGCGGCTAAGAGGGCCTTCCTGGCCACCGGAGTGGACCCCGGCCGTTTCCGCATCGGGCGAACGCCTCCGCACGCCGTGGCCCCCTCCGCAGGAGTGTTCGGGCTGCGTTACTACCTGGACGAGGCCTCTCGCACACTCAGGAACGAGGGGTTGGGGGAACTGTGGAAGCGCGTTCGGGCCGAGCTGGGCCGCCGCCTGAGCTTCGGTGGCAACGCTCCGTATGGAGCCCCTCGGAAGCCGGCGGAAGCTAGCGCCCGGGGCCTGGTGGTGCCGGAGGTGGGGGTCGCCCATCTCCTGGCCCTGGCCGACGTCGCCGACCTGTATCCCCATATGCTAGAGAAGCGGCGCTGGATCCAGGAGCGCCGCCGGCGCAGCGATGCTGAGATCGCCCCCTTGTTCCGCCTGTGCTTCGCCCTCAACTTCTACGACTCCCGCTACCATGCCTGCATGGTAGACTTGGTCAGGGCGACCGGCCTGGAGCAGCGCCTGGGTGAGCGGATACAGCTGGGCCGAGAGCGATGAGTCGGGTGCTCGTCGTTAGCCACGATGTGGTGGGCGAACGCATGGCGGGACCGGCGATCCGGGCGGTGGAGCTGTCCCGAGTGCTGGCCGGGTGCCATGATGTGACCCTCGCCGTCCCCAACGATTGCTCACTCGATACCGGCCTGAGATCCGTGAGGTATCGCCCCTCGGAGCTGGAGTCGCTCGCCGTGGGGCAGGATGTGGTTCTGGTGGGAGGACTCACCCTCGCTCTCTGTCCGGCTTTGGCCGACACCGGCGTGCCTCTGGTGGTGGACATCTACGATCCCTTCACCCTGGAGAACTTGCAGCTGTTCTCGGGACGAGAGATGCCTACCCGCCTACAGGACAGCGAGGGGCTCCTCAACGCTCTGCTACTCCAGCTTCGCCGGGGCGACTTCTACCTCTGTGCCAGTGAGAAGCAGAGGGACTTCTGGCTGGGGATGCTGCATGCAGCTGGGAGACTCAATCCCTACACCTACGACCACGATCGCTCCCTGAGAAAGCTGGTGGACGTGGTGCCCTTCGGCGTGCCCGAGGAGGCACCGGTGGCGCGAGAGCCGGCCCTGAAGGGCAGACACCCTGGGATCGGCTCCGACGACCTGGTGGTGCTCTGGGGCGGCGGAATCTACGACTGGTTCGACCCGCTGACTGCCATCCGCGCAGTGTCGCTCGCTTCCGAGCGCGAACCACGCCTGAAGCTCTTCTTCATGGGGGTGCGCCATCCTAACCCAGCGGTCCATCGCATGGGCATGGTGGACGAGGCGGTGCGTCTGGCCCACTCCCTCGGCCTCACCGACAAGTCCGTGTTCTTCAACGATTGGGTCCCCTATGCTAGGCGGGCCGATTACCTGCTGGATGCCGACATCGGCATCAGCCTCCACCTGGACCACCTGGAGACGGCCTACTCCTTCCGTACTCGCATTCTGGACTACCTGTGGGCCGGCCTGCCCATCGTGGCCACGTCAGGAGACTCGCTGGCTACCGCCATCGAGCAGCGCGGGATGGGCATAGTCGTGCCGCCTGAGGACCCTCAGTCGGTGGCAGAGGCCCTGCTGCAGATGGTGGATGCCAGGGCTCGGCAGGAGATGGGCGGTCGTGCCCGGGAGATGGCCCTCAAGTTGACCTGGCGGCGGTGCGCTGAGCCGCTGCTGGCGTTTTGTGATCGGCCTGCAGTTGCGGCGGACCGGCGGGTGGGCTACAGTCCTGGCCGCACGGGGCCGGATGACCGTCGGGACGCGGGCTTCGGGCCGGTCCGGAAAGTGTGGGCGAGCCTCCGCCAAGGGGGGCCTGCCCAGCTGGTGCGGGACATCCGTGCCTACATCTCCTGGCGACTAGGGCGCTGAG
The DNA here is from genome assembly GCA_013178015.1 of Anaerolineae bacterium. NCBI lineage: Bacteria > Bacillati > Chloroflexota > Anaerolineae > Anaerolineae bacterium. Next base: position 36,625 of record JABLXR010000001.1, on the reverse strand, counting down.
CCAAGTTCCTTACTGGCCGGGTACCATCGGCCTATCCAGTCCACACCTTCCTCGTCGAGACCTCCTTTACCACGCTTCGGAAGCCGGCCTGGCGGGGCCTCAGCCCCGAGTTGAGAGGTTGTCATAATGACGAGAGCAGTGCTCATTTTCGGTCTCGTGGTGACGTGCCTGGCCCTCGGTGCCACGCCCGCTTTGGCCGAGGGAAGCATCACCCTGAACGCTCCTGCGACCACTCTGGGCAACGGGGACGACTTTGCTACCACCATTCTGGGCGACCCTTGGGACATGGACAAGCTCCAGGACATCGGTTGGGAGGAGAACGTAAGCTCGATCTCGGTAGCCGACGGCGTGTGGTCCGGCCGGGTCACCGTGACCAACCCGGCAGCCGGGGTTAGTGGGTACGTGTTTCCCCTCTTCCAGGGGTTCGCGGGAGCCTGGCCGGTGGGCCAGATTGGTGCCAACTATCCGATAGACACCTCGCGCTACACTCAACTCTCCTATCGCATGTACGTGAGCGACCGCTCCAACGGCAATCATGCTGTCTACTGGACTCACGAGGTGGACTGGCCGGACGGAAGCGACTTCTTCGCTCGGGCCGACACTACCCCCAACGGGTGGAAGATCTACAGCTTCGACATGACGGCGGACAATGGGCAGGGCACGCACCAGAGCGGTTCCTGGCAGAGTGGGCCGGTGTACGGACTGCGGATAGACCCCAACCCGGCCCGGAGCGACTACGATCTCAAGGTAGACTGGGTGCGGTTGACCGATCCCAGCACCTCGCCGCGGTACACGATCACCTGGAACTTCAGCGGGCTGAGCGACACCAGCGCGGCTCAGATCTACGTGGACACCGATGCTCAAGGATACGACGGCGACGCGGTGGCTTCGGTGCTGGTGGGGCAGCGTCGCTACGAACTGCCTACCTGCATCCTGCCCGGCGGGGACTACTACCTCTACTTGCGTTCGGGCGACGTAGTCAGTAACTACGGTCAGCGGCTCCGGATCAACAACCCTCCCACTCTTCGGTGGGACCTGACGGCTATGGGCCAGGACTACGCCACGACCGAGCTGGGAAATCCGTGGGATATGTCCGACAGGACGGACCTCACCAACTTGGGCGATGTCTTCCTGAATGACCCGGAGCTGTACGGCCTGCGGCAGTTGTACGATTGGAGGTTCGAGGACGGCGTGTTCTCTGCCACGGCGGACTCCAACTTCGCCTTCGAAAACTACAGCCCCCTAAAGCAGTCTGACGTGCAGCTGTGGCCCAACATTGACTCGGGTCGGCCGGTGGATACGGGCCGCTACCGCTATCTCGTGGTCCGCATCAAGGTGGATGACCCGTTGAACCGCACCCGCTCTGAGCTAGTGCAGGACGGGTGGATCGGGCGGGTGGTGTGGTGGAACCAGGACATAGGCGTAGACGGGTTCGTCACCGACGAGATAGTCTACCACAAAGGCTGGAACACCTACGTGATTGACCTGGCGGCGAGAGACCGCCCGGCTGGATATGACCCGGGCAGGCCGATGCCTCCATGGCGAGACATGGGTACGGTGAGATACATGCGCTACGACCCGCTGGAGGTATCCACCGATACCCGCTTCCACGTGGACGAGATGCGGCTTCTCAGCCAGCCGACCGCCGACCAGATCCTCCGGTTGTACCTAGGGGTGGGCGACTCCGATGGCCAGCCCCTCGACCTCACCTACTACTACGACACCGATGGGGCCGGCTTCGACGGCATCCCGCTGATGCCCGTTTCGGGGGCTTGGGCGGGTGCGCAGGCTGTCGAGCAGGAAGGGGTGGCGGGGAGGCGCACCTACCTACCCATAGTGCCTCAGCGGGCCGCTGTCGGGCTCAGCCCTATACCCGAGGACTCCGGCCTCACCCTGCGCGAGGTCTCGCTGCGGATGGGCTCTGTGCCCCGGGGTACATACTTCATCTACGCCTGTGCCTCGGACGGCATCGCCGAGACCTGCCACTACCTGCCCGTTCCGGTGACGGTGTCTCACCCATAGGCAGCCCATGGAACGCTGATGACGCTGATAGCACGCAGATCAGCGCAGATCAGGAAGATAGCACCACGACCAGAGCGGCATGGCAGCAGCGTTCCGGTCTCTTTGGCAGGGGCGGGCGCGGTGCGTATACTCGCCCTGACGGAGTCCAGGGAGGGGGCAGCATGCAGGAGCAGTGGGTGGACGTCAGGGAGCGCGTCCGAGAGGTGGAGTTCTTGCTCGGGGCGATGCGCGAGTCCCTGGCGGCAGGGGGTGAGTACCTGGCCGAAAGGCGGCACCCCAACGGTCCCATCTGCCACGACCGCAACCTGAGCTACATGCACAAGGCGGCCTGGGGCATGTACGCTGCCGGTGTGTCGCCTGAGATTGTGACCGAGTTGCTGGATTGGGCGGCCGAGGAGGCGCTGCAGCCCAATGGGGACTTCTTCTTCCCCGAGGAGGAACCCCAGTACCGCGTGATGCAGCGGGTGTATCGGCCGCTGACTTTCCTTAAGGTGGCCGTGTGGCTCGATCACCCGCTGGCGTCCAACCGGGCGGTGATCGAGCGCATCTTCCAGTACCAGCACTCCAGCGGGGGCACCTTCAACTACATCGGGGAAGACCCCGCGAGGGTGGAGCAACAGGCGACCCTAGGCACGCTCAACTCCTCCTTCTTCGGGCACTTGATGGTGGCGCTGGGCGAGAGAGAGCGGGCCCTGGTGACGGGGGACTTCCTCCGCCGCTTCGTGGAGCTGAACCGGGCGCACCTGCGCCAGGGCCGCTTCTACACCCAGATGACTCCGGCGGGCGAACTGGTCACCGACGTGGCGCCTGGGCAGAGGTACTCCCACGTAGTGCAGGCGTCTGAGCCCAAGCAGGAGTTCTGGCAGACGGGCACGACGATGGCCTACCTGGCGGTGCTCTACGAGGTGGTGCGGGAGCGCTGGGGAGGGGAAGAGGAGGCGCGGCCTTACTTGGACGCTGCCCTGGAGTTGCTTGCCTTCGACGCCGCTATGCCCCTGGAGGGGTACCTGTGGCCCTCCAAGTGCAAGGTCGGCTGGGGAGCGGGGGAGTTGCTGCGGGTGATGGTCAAGTACGGGCTGGGCACGGCGGGCCAGGTCGAGGATGCTTACCAGGTGGCCCGCAAGGTGGCGGTGCACACCTTCATCGGCAACCAGTTGCCGCATGGTGGCTGGTCGGCCATGCATTACCCCCTGAGCGAGCTGGATCCGGAGTTCCGGCTGAGCTACGTGCCCTTGCGGGGGAGAGTGCACGTGCCGCAGGTCGCGATCGAGGGGTTCAGCAAGCTGTTCCTGCCGGCGGAGGAGCTGACTGGGGAGTGCTTGGGGGAGATGGAGGCCATCTACCGCGGGATGGCCGCCTACCGAGAAAGGCTGCAGTAGCCCCCTCGGGGCGCGGCGCTTCTCCTTTGCCGGCGCCCTGGCGTGGATTCTGTTCCGAAGTTGTCCTGCCTTTCCTCCTGGAAGCCGACCCACCCTGGGAAGGGTGCACGCGCGTCCCGAGAGCGGTCGGCGGTGTCTGGGAGCGCGGTGCGGCACGTCATGCGAGCGGTGCCGGCGACGGCGTCGAGTGGCCGACGCGGGGCCGTTGTAGAAGGGGTGTCGGTGTGCTATGCTGCGGCCCTGCCCAAGCATCCACTACCCAAAGGGGCCGCTCTCTCCGTGACTGCCGTTGTCACTGCGCCGCGAGCACATTCGCTTCGCCGCCTCATCCCCTCTGCCTACCGGGCCGATCCCTTTGCGGGGCAGCTGGCCAGGGCGTTGCTCCTGGCCCTGCTTCTGCGGCTTCTGTTCATGCCCTTCGCCGCCCACAACGACTACCTCTCCGAGCACTGGGTGGCGGCCAGGATAGCCTTCCTGGGGGACCTGTATCCTTCGCCCGATCAGCTCCTCTCCCACTACCTTGACGCGGCTTTCCTGTGGCTTGTAGCACCGGTGGTGCCTGCGGTCAAGAGGCTGCTCCTCCCGCCGGCGGAGCTGGGTGCAGCCCTGCATGCCTCGCCCCTGCACTTCCTGACGTTCGCCGCGGACCCGGCGGCCAACCGGGTGCTGTTCGTGACCAAGCTGCCCTATCTGGCGGCTGACCTGGCGGGAGCGCGGGTGCTCCTGTCGCTGGCTGATCGGCCCGAGGAGGGGGTGCGGGCCTGGTGTTGGTGGCTGCTCAACCCTTTCAGCCTGTTCGCGACCTACATCTACGGTCGGCAGGAGCCGTACGGTCTGCTACTCGTGGGGCTCGCCACCTTCTACATGCTTCGTGACCGCATCTGGCGGGCTGCTCTCTTCCTCGGGCTGGCGGTGTCGGCACGGGTCACGCCTCTCGCCCTGGCGCCGCTGCTCGTGGGCACGGCGAGCAAGCGTTGGCGAGAGCGGGCCGGCCTGGTTGCGGTCATTGCCACCAGCGCGGCGGCGATGCCGCTGCTGTTGCAGGGGGTGCTCGGCCTTAAGGCCAGTGTGGTCGTCTCCGGCGATCGCGAGCTGCTGCCGGGGATGTGGAACGCCATCGGCAGCACGTATCCGGTCTACGTCTTCTTCGTGCTGTACGGCTTGCTGCTGATTGTGGCCGAATCTCTCGGCGGGGCGCGGCCGCGGTTCCTGGAGCTGGGGGCGATTTCCTACATGCTCATGTTCGCCTTGACCTGGCAGAGCGTGCATTACTACTGCTGGGCCCTCCCGTTCGTGGTGCCGCTCCTGGCGCGAGGCAGACTGCCGGCCAGGCTCTACGTCTCTCACATGGCCACCTGGGCTGGTTACTGGTGCCTCGCCGGCAGCTCCGGCGTCTTCTCCCTCTACCTCTTGAGTCCACTCTCGACCAGCCTGTGTTGCCTAACGGGTGCAGCTGAGCTTGTCGCTGAGCTCTTGCCGTCGTTGCCTCCGGACAGGCTTGTCGTGCTCTTGAGGAGTGGGCTCACTGCGACTTCCCTGGCGTGCGCGGCCTGTCTGGCCATGGCGATGGCGCGGGACTGGCTGGGTGACCGTGCTTAGCCTGGTCCGTTGGTGGCTGGCCTGGCGGGTGGCCGGCGATCCAGCCTTTTTCGCCGGGTGGGCGGCGCTTACCGGAGCGGTGGGGGCCGCTCTCCTGGCCTCCCGGTCTAGGCTGCTCATCCGTCTCAGCGTGGCGTCGGCAGTGGGAGTCGCGGTGGTGGCCGCGGTATTCACGGTGCCTTCGCCGCCGGCGCTTCTGGCGCAGCAGCCGGGCACGCCCAACCCGATCCTGCGCCGTTTCGGCGACGGCCTGTACCTGGTGGGGTACGAGACGGAGCGGAAAGGCGCGGGGCTGATCCTTCGCCTCTACTGGACGGGAGACGGCTCTGAGACCCGTGACTGGACGGTCTTCGCCCACCTGCTCGATGGCAGAAGCGTGGTCGTGGGCCAGCACGATGGGCAGCCGGCCGGCGGCCTCTCGCCTACCAGTCACTGGGCTCGGTGGCAGGTGATCACCGACGAGCACCCGATCGCTCCCACGGTGGCGCTGACGCCGGGGGAGTATCGCCTCGAGGTCGGCTTCTACCGGCCTGAGACTGGCGAGCGTCTGCCTGCGTACGAGGGAGAGAAGGTGCTGGACCAGAACCGAGTCCTCCTGCCGACGGTATGCCTCGCGGACGGCGCTGGCAGCCTAACGTGCACTTCAGGTGGCGATGGACGCGGGAGGCCGGCGAGCCGCCGAGCCCGGTGAACAGTCGTAGGTGGCCGTCGCCGCTGGCTGGGGCAGCCGGATGGCCGGCTCGCGCTTGCCTCGGCCTGCCTTCCAGGCCGGGCCAGGCCGAGCGCACGCTGCCGGTGAGGTGGAGGGATGCCGCTACTCCAAGCGCCCGGCGGAGTTCTGCAGGAGTACGGAGACACAAGGAGGCCGATCATAGAAGAGGCATTGGTCAGGACTGTGGGAGTAGCACTGGGCGGATTCCTGCTCGGGGGCTTCCCTACCGGCTATTTGGTGGGCCGCGTGTGGGGAAAGGACGTCCGGCTGTGGGGATCGGGCCGGACGGGCGGCACCAACGTACTCCGGACTTGCGGCCCGGTGGCAGCAGCGGTGACAGTATTGGGGGATGTGGCCAAAGCGGTGGTCGCCATCTGGCTGTCCTCGGTTCTCCTGGGTACAGATTGGGGGAGGGTGCTGGCAGGGTCTACCGCGGTATTGGGTCACATCTATACCCCCTTCCTCAGTTGGCGCGGGGGCAGGGGAGTGGCTACGGCGCTGGCGGTGCTGGGGGTGCTATGCCTGCCTTGCGCCGCGGCGGTCATGGTGGCGGGGGCCGCGGTGGTATTGGCCTCCAGGTACGTATCGCTGGCCTCGCTCACGACCGCTGCCCTGATGCCGGTAACACTCCTGGCCTACCTCTTCGTGTTCGGAGGCGACCCGTGGTGGGTGGCCTACGGGGTGGTGGCTGCTCTGGCCATCTGGGTGGCCCACCGGGACAACCTGGTGCGGCTGCTGCAGGGGACTGAGAGGCGGCTGGGGGAGAAGGCGACCCCGGTCCCCTGAGTATGGCTGGCCCGGCTCACCTGCTGGCGCAGGTTGGCGCCTTCGCGGGGGCGCAAGAGCTCGCTGCCTCCGGGCTCGGTCGGGTGCATCTCGGAATCACCGTGTTACCCACGTGAGTAGGAGCTCGGGATCGAGAGGACGGGTGCATTCAGGCGGCAGTCGCCGTAGGTAGGGCCGCGCAGGCGGTGTCCTCACAGGGTCTGAGGGCAGGCTCTGCGGCTGGTTACGAGACAGCGCGCGTGGGCGCGCGCACTCCTCGAACGGGGGTGCCCCAGGCTCCCAGGGTGTCAGGGGGCTCCTGACGCCACGACGAGCCTGTCTACAGCCTGCCTATCTCATGGGCCGATCCGCCACCCGTTCCCCACCACCGGCAGGGCGCGAGTGCGAGGTGTGTCCCTGCGGCAGGGATGGCAGGTGTGGGGCGTGGCTGCCGCCACCGGCCCCCAGGCTGAGACGCGCCCTTGTCGCCCACCTCATTGCTGCTCGTGAGGCCGGGCGCTATAATCCGTAATGAAGGTTAGTGTTCCCCGGACCTGCATCGGTCTCTCGCTAGAAGGATGGACATGGTTGCCGAAACGGCGCTGGTGCGGTCGCAGCAAGCTGTGACCCAGGAAGTGCAAGGGCTGCCCCGCTCCTTGCGAGATAGGATCCCGGAGACGGAGCAACCCGCGGTGGCGCGGGCTTACTCCTTTGCCTCCGCGGCGCATCAGGGCCAGACCCGAGCTTCAGGAGAGCCGTTCATCCAGCACTCTCTGGCGGTGGCCGAGATCCTGGCGGACTTGCGGCTGGACACGCGTACCATCATCGCTGGCCTTCTGCACGACGTGGTGGAGGACACCGGAGTCTCGCTGGAGGATGTGCGGCGGGAGTTCGGCGACGAAGTCGCGGCTTTGGTCGATGGAGTGACCAAGCTGAGCCACATAGACCTGATGGGCCGACTGCAGGAAGGGATTCAGGCGGACGCGAGGGCGGAGAGCCTGCGCAAGATGTTCCTCGCCATGGTGGACGATGTGCGGGTGGTCCTCATCAAGCTGGCGGACCGGCTTCACAACATGCGCACCCTGGGCGCCATGCCGGAGGACAAGCGTAGACGGACCGCTCAGGAGACCCTGGAGATCTTCGCTCCCCTGGCCAACCGTCTGGGCATCTGGCAGATGAAGTGGGAGCTGGAGGATCTGTCCCTGCGTCATCTGGACCCGGAGGGGTATCGGCAATTGGCCCGCGACCTGGAGGAACGGCGCCAGGACCGGGACACCGAGATCCAGCAGATTGTTGCCCTGTTGCGGGAGCGCCTGCACCAACAAGGCATCGAGGCCGAGGTCACCGGGCGCGCGAAGCATATCTACAGCATCTACAAGAAGATGCAGCGCAAGGACCTGGACTTCGACCACGTCTACGACGTCCGCGGCGTGCGCATAATAGTGGACACGGTCCAGGACTGCTACGCTGCCCTAGGGGTGGTCCACTCGCTCTGGCGTCCCATTCATGGCACCTTCGATGACTTCATCGCCACGCCCAAGGACAACATGTACCAGTCCCTCCATAGCGCTGTGGTGGGTCCGGGGGGCAAGCCGCTCGAGGTGCAGATCCGTACCTGGGACATGCACCGGACCGCCGAGTACGGCATCGCCGCTCACTGGCGCTACAAGGAGCCAGGCGCCCGTCGCGACGTGATCTTCGAGAACAAGATCGCCTGGCTGCGGCAGCTCATGGAGTGGCGCCAGGACGTCACCGACGCGCGGGACTTCCTCGATAGCGTCAAGACAGACGTCTTCCGCGATCGAGTGTACGTCTTCACGCCCAAGGGCGACATCATCGACCTTCCCGCCGGTGCCACGCCCATAGACTTCGCCTATCACGTGCACACCGACGTGGGCCATCGTTGCCGAGGGGCGAAGGTCAACGGGCAACTGGTAGGACTCGACTATAACCTGAAGAGCGGCGACCAAGTCGAGATACTTACGGCCAAGCGGGGCGGTCCCAGCCGGGACTGGCTCAACGCCGACCTGGGCTACGTGCGTACTGCCCGAGCCCGGCAGAAGATACGCGCCTGGTTCAAGCGCCAGGATCGGGAGCAGAATATCTCCCTCGGCCGGGACATGCTGGAGCGTGAGCTGAAGCGCCTCGGATACCAGGGGAGCCTGGATCAGGTGGCGGCGGCGCTGGGCTATGAGTCGGTGGACGACCTACACGCAGCCATCGGCTACGGCGACCTGAACACGCAGCAGGTGGCCACCCGGCTGCTGGAGACGGAGGAGAGGCCGCCGGTCGAGGAGCCCTTACAGGACGTGCAGGCGCCGGCGGCTGTGTCCGAGATCCACGTGCGCGGGGTGGGCAGCATACTCACTAGCCTGGCCAAGTGCTGCCGGCCCGTGCCCGGAGACGACATAATCGGATACGTGACTCGTGGCCGCGGGGTAACGGTGCACCGGCGCGACTGCCCCAACATCCTCAATAGCAGCGAGCCGGAGCGGATGATCGAGGTGGAGTGGGGCGGAGGCGATGACGAGCACCGCTACCCGGTGTCGGTGCACATTCGCGCCTGGGATCGGGGCGGCCTCTTGAGGGATATCGCGGCCGTGGTGGCGGACGAAGACATCAACATGAGCGCCGCCAACGTGGTGACCCACAAGAAGGAGAACATGGCCACCATCACGGCCACGCTGGAGATCCGCAACATGGCCCAGCTGAGCCGCACCCTGGCCCGTCTGGAGCACCTCCCCAATGTGCTGGAGGCGAGGCGGCTGGTAGGATGATGCGTGATACGTGATGCGTGATACGTGATGCGTGATGCGTGATACGTAATGCGTGACTGACGCTGCATGTCACGTATCACGTATCACGTATCACGTGTCACGTGTCACGTATCACTGCGTGATGTCAGCTACGGTCGCCTTTGTGGCGCGGAGCAGATCCCCCGGTGTGAGACTGATTGCGGCATCGGCGCGGCCTCCGCTGATGCTCACCTGCTCCAGCTCCATTACTGCCTGATCCACCACAATGGGTAGGTGACGCTTGAGCCCGAATGGACTGACTGAGCCTGGCTCGTAACCGGTCACTATCGCCACGTGGTCGTGGGGAGCCATCTCCAGCCCTTTCTGCCCCAGCACTGTCCCTAGCTTGTGCAGGCTGAGTTTCTTGTCGCCCTGCACCAGAGCCAGAGCGTACCTGCGGCCAGGCAACAGCACCAGCAAGGATTTGACGATCTGCGACAGGGGGATGCCGCGCTCCTGGGCGGCCGTCTCGGCATCGTGGATGGGCCGGTGCCAGGAGGCCTGGTAGGGCACGCCCAGGTTGTCCAGCTGACGCATGGCGATGGTCTTGTTAGGCTTGGCCTCGCGTCGGGCCACGGGCTTGGGCATGGCGACTTCGCTCCTTCCACCTCTGCTCCAGGCCTCGCTACTCCAAAGGCACTCTCTCGACCTGACCTGTCTCCAGCGACCGGTTAGCGGTCATGGTCACCAGGTGGGTTTTCACTGCATCGGGGTAGGTGGAGCGCAGGCGGGAGGCGTCGCCGGTGGCCACCGCCTCTACGAAGGCCTGGTCTTCGACTAGGTAGGGGTCTACGAGGGCGTCGTAAGTGGTGCGTTCGCCCCGCCGGTAGACGGTGAGGGTGCGGTTGGCGTGCTCGACCCGCACGTCCCGGCCGATTAGGTCCAGTCCGATCTTACCCGCGCCGCTGGGCAGTAAGTCGGTGGAGGCGATGGTGGCGATGGTTCCGGAGGCGAACTTGAGCGTCACCACGCTAGCATCCTCGGTGGAGTAGTCTTGCACGTCGCTCATCAGCCCTTGGAAGCCGACTGCGTGCACCCACTCCACTTCGCCCAGCAGATACCGAGCCAGATCGAAGATGTGGGTCGTCTGCTCCACGATCTGGCCGCCGGACTGGTCCTTGCGGCGCCACCAGGGGACGCCGGGCATCCCGCCCAGCCAGTAGCCCAAGGCCAAGGCGATAGGGGTGGTCTTGAGTATCTCCCGCGCCCGGTCGGTGATGTCCAGCCAGCGCCAGTTGTAGCCCACCGCCGCGATCACGCCTGCACGCTGGATGGCCTCGTTGATCTCCCGAGCCCGCTCTATGGTGATGGCGATGGGTTTCTCCACGAACAGGTTGACCCCGGCAGCCGCAGCGTCTATCTCCTGTCGTTCGTGGGCAAACGGGGGCAGGCACACGTACACCGCGTCCAGGCTGCCCTGTTCCAGGAGCGCCTGATAGCTCTGGTAGACTCGAGCCTCGGCAAACATGAGGGCGGCCGCCTGCGCCCGGTCCGGATCCACGTCGAACACTCCGACCACCTGTGCCTGCTCCAGGCGCTGCAGGTTGCGCAGGTGCATCTGAGCGATGCCGCCCGTGCCGATGAAGCCGATGCGAACTGCCATGTTAGCTACCCTCCTGCGATCACCTCGACGAACGGCGAAGCCGTGCGCCCGGTTGGCATTCGGGCAAGGGGCAGCGTACACTGCCCCTATCCCGCACCGGAGGACGCCAGTTGACCCTGCGCCCGGCGCTCGACCGTCATCTTCCCGCGGTGGACTCGTTGCTGCGCGACATACTAGCTGCCCCGTCAGAGCGCTTCAAGTGCCTCTATGGCATGATGCAGTACCACCACGGCTGGCTGGACGAGCAGTTGCGCCCGGTGCAGGCGGACGCCGGCAAACGCTTACGTCCGGCTCTCTGTCTCCTTAGCTGTGAAGCCTGCGGCGGCGACGCGGATACTGCGCTGCCTCTGGCCGCAGCGGTGGAGCTCATCCACAGCTTCTCTCTCGTCCACGACGACATTCAGGACAACAGCCCGCTCCGCCGACATCGCCCGACGGTGTGGGCCCTGTGGGGGGCCGCCCAGGCGATCAACGTGGGCGACATCCTCTTCGCTGCTGCCTACGGGGCCCTGCTGCGACTGCGGGGGAAGGTACCGTCCGATCTGATCGTATCGCTGGCAGAGGCCCTCCAATCCACTTGTGTGCGCATCTGCGAAGGGCAGTACCTCGACATGGGGTTCGAGACCGCAACCGATGTGTCCTGGGAAGACTACTTCTCCATGATCGAGCGTAAGACGGGCGTCCTGGTCTCCTTCGCCACCTGGTCAGGAGCCACCGTGGCGGGAGCCGACGCCGAGCGAGCGGACCTGTTGGGGGCTTTCGGCAGGGAGCTGGGGATAGGCTTCCAGATCCAGGACGACGTGCTGGGCATCTGGGGTCAGGAGGAGGAGACGGGCAAGTCCGGATCCTCGGATATTGCCTCGGCCAAGAAGACTCTGCCCTTCCTGCACGCCCTTCGGTCGCTCCCCTGGGACCAAGCGCAAGAGCTGGCGGGGCTGTATGCCGCTACCGAGCGCGATGAGAACGCGGTCCGACGCGCCAGGGCGCTCATCGAGGCCTCCGGAGCGCGGGAGCACTGCCAAGACCTAGCCACCCAGTGGTACGAGCGTGCGCTTCAGTCCCTACGGGCGGCAGCTCCCGAACCGGGACCGGGACAGGCACTGGAGGAGCTGGTCGAGATGCTGGCCGCCCGTCGCAGCTAACCGGGGCGTGACTCCAAGTGCTTCCGGCAGAAGGTCAAGGCTCGGTGTAGCTGCTGGAGGAGCAGGCGGGCCCCGCTGCTGTGGGCCACACTGAAGGAGCCCAGCTGCACGGAGTCGCTGCCGGAGAACTGATCGATGGCCAGGGTCTGGATCAGCTGCGCCAGGGCAAGAGGGCCAGTCTCCGGTAGCTGATGGTGCTGCTGGGGCCCGTGGTCGCTCAGGTGGACGTGAGCCAGCCGGCCGCCCTGGCGCCGAGCCCTGAGCCGCAGCGTCAGTGCTACGAACACGGGAGAGGCGAGGGCGATCGCCGCCGCGGCCATCCCCACCCATGAGACATGGCGCTCGACGGTCAGGGCGTCCACCGAGATGGTGCCGCCGACAACAACGATGGTGGTGTCGTGCTCAGCGTCCGCCAGGCCGGTCGCTACCGGAAAAGTGACCCAACCCCCGTCGAGCTCCAGGCGTTTCTCCCCGTGGGAGTCGGTCTGCACCTCTATGGCTCCTGGGCCCCGCAGCGTCAGATGAAGATCGGTGCCGCGCCAGCGCAGGGCCAGTGACCCTATGGTAGTGGACATCACGGTGCCGAGTTGTGCCTCGGGCACCTCCTCCCGCCGCCAATCGCCCTGGTAGTGCAGGGCCCAATGGTCCTCCTGGTGTAGGCCCAGTCCCACCACGGAAGTAGAGTGGGCAAGCCGGCTGACGGCGGCGTATACGGGCATGGGGGTGAAGTCGGGCTCGACCATGCGGAAGTAGTACATGGGCTGGTCCTGCTCCAGGTCGGTGGCCCGCTTGAAGTACCACAGGTTCACCACTCCCACCCAGGGCCACTCCAGTTGCGCCCGCCGGTACGCCTCCACCACGTACTCCGCCTGCTGCTCCAGGCTGTAGCGCCCGAACATGGGGTGGGCGGGGTGATCCGGGGGAATGGCGTTCCAGTTCATCTCCGAAATCCAGATGGGCTTGTGCGCGTCGCCGTTCTTCACCATCAAGTCCCGAACGTAGATGGGGCGGGAGAAGTTGAGCACGCGAGGCCTCATGCGCCGATCGTAGGGACCGCTCCATAGACCGTAGCCCTGCATGCTGAGCACGTCGAAGTAGGGAGCGGCGCCGGCGTCGTAGAGCCGCTGCAGGAAGACGAAGTCGCTCATCCCGTAAGGGTAGAGGTCGTTCTGGATGGTGGCTGCCAGGGCGCCGCAGATGATGACCACCTCCGGGTCCACGGCCTTGGCCCGGGTATAGGCCTCGCGGAGCAGGAGGGCGTACTCCTCGGGGTTGACCGGCTTCTCGCCCCACTCGGGATAGATGTTGGGCTCGTTCCAGATCTGATAATAGCGCACTCGGCCCCGGTAGCGGCGAACCACCGTCTCCACGAAGTCGCCGAAGTCGGCCAGGTCGTCTGGGGGGCCCAGGGTGCCACCCTCGTTGCCGGCAGCGCGAGACCAAGCGGGCGGGTTGCTCAGGCGGACGATCAACTCCAGCCCGTACGCTTCCGCCAGGTCCACGATGTGGTCGTACTTGTCCCAGGCCGAACGGTGAGGCTCGGTGCGGCGATCCTCGAAGTCGCCCTTCCCGTGAATCTCAATGTCCTCCCAGGGAAACTCCTGGCGCACCCAGTGGAAGCCAGCCTGGGCTATCATGGCCACAGCCTGCTCGCGCTTCTCCGGCTCCACTTCTTGCTCCAGGAAGGTGTTCACCCCGAAGGGGTTGACTCCAGCGTGCTGCACCGGCACGTAGTCGGCGGTCTCTGGGCGAGGGCGCAGCAGCCCAGAGCCCAGATGCCAGACGCCCCGAATCTGGGGCAGGAGCTCCTCCTCCCCAGTCCAGCGACGCAGGAGGCTCGTCTGAGACGCCCACCCTAGGGCGAGGGCGAGAAGCAGGGCCACGCCTGTGAGGGCAAGCACCCATCGAGGGATGGGGAAGAGCGACGGAAGGCGGCCTCTCATGGGTGTAGCTCCCACCGGTGGAGGAGGCATGGCCGGACGGTGAGGGCCGCAGTCAGTACCAGGGCCACCGCCGAAAGCCCGGCGCCGGCACGGAACGACCCGGGCCGGTACTCGAGGGCTACTACATGGGTGCCGGCGGGGACGGGCACGGCCAGGAACAGGCCGTCAGCCAGCACCCACTCAGTTGGCCGACCGTCCACGTAGGCGGTCCAGCCGGGGTAGGCCACCTGGGAGAAGACAGCCAGCCCGGGGCTCGAGACGGTCACGCCGGCCTCGACTCGCTCCGGCTCCCAGGTGACGTACGCCAGCGTGGGCGGGATGGTGGCTGGCATCACCGAGACTTCTGCCTCGGGCGAGACCACTGCGACCTGCGAGGGGTCGAGGTGCTCTCCGGCCAGAAGCTCCCAGACTTCCTCGTCTCGGGCGCGCTCCAGCTGGTGCACGAGGCGCACCGCTGGGGCCGGCTGGCGCAGGGCGTAGACGGAGGGCTCCCCGCTTTGGACGAGGGCCAGAGCCTGCCCTGGATCCGCCGAAGGGTCCCGCTCGGGCTGCACCGATGAAGGCAGCAAGACGATGGCTACCGAAAGCAGCTGCCACTGCCGCCACTCCGCGACGCGTTCCTGGAAGCGGGCGTACGACTGCAGCCTGAGGGGCGTGTTGCCGGTAGTGTCGGCAAAGCCGTAGAGAAGCCCGGCGTTGGGCCCCTCCGGGAGCAGGCCGCCGGTGGAGGCTCGCTGTCCCGGCTGCAGGCGAGTGCGTAGGAGAGCGGACAGGGAGGCGCCCGGCCGTGACACTGCAGGCGACGCCTCTCCCAGGTGGTAGCGCCAGTTGACGCTAGCCAGGTTGGCGGCCAATAGAAGGGCGAATGCCGTAGCCAGCCAGTGGTCGGACACGTGGCCGCGCGCGCGCCAGTGCCAGAAGATGCCGGACAGGCCCAGCCCGGCCACCAGCCAGACGTGTTGCTTGAGGAAGCCGCCGAACAGGTTCACGCCCGAGTCCGGAGCGGGCAGGCCAGTCCCGGCGAGGAGCAGGCCGCCGAAGGCCACCGCCACGGCGGTGGCCCGCCGGAGGAAGCGGCGGGCTCGCCCTGCTGATGATCCCTCTGCCGCGAGCCCCATCGCTACGCGTGCGGCACCCAGGCCGGCGAGAACCGCCAGAGCTAGAGCCAGCCACAGGACGGTCCGCTCCTGGTTCCGAGAGGCGGAGAACCCGGGTAGCAGGATATAGATCAGGGGACCCAAGGCCGTACTCCCACCGAAAGAGAGGAGTAACCCTGCCAGCCCCAGGCCGAGCCAGTAGCCCGTCTCTCGCCAGGGCAGGGAGAGCGCTGCTGCTGTCGCCAGAAGCAGGACTACTGCACCGGCATACTGAGGGGTGCCTCCGAAGTAGCCAGGGTAGAGCAAGCCGGCGATCTCGTGGAGCCCGAACCCGACAGTGGCGGCCTCGAATCCCAGTGAGCTGCGGGTCGAGAGGGACATGAACTCGAGGGTGGGCAGCAGCTGGACGGCCGTCAGGGCCAGCCCCAGCAGCGCTCCGCCCGCCACGGTGAGCATCCGAGCACGGGTAGGGTGGGTCCAGTGCCGACGCCAGAGAACGTAGCCTAGGGCGGCGTAGGCGGCTAGCATGGCCGTCTGGGGGTGGCCCGCCAGCACGGTCAGAGCGGTGATGGCGGCCACGGCGGCGCCGCCCCGGGCTAGGGGGAAGCGCCCTTCCAGGGCCTGATCCAGAAGGAGAAGCAGCCACGGCAGCCAGGCAGCCGTAGAGAGGATGGTGATCTGCTGTACCGGGAACGAGGTCAGGCAGCCGCCCAGAACGAAGGCAGCTCCAGCCACCGCCCCCCCGAGGCGCGAGGAGGACAAGCGATGGGCGAGCCAGTACATCCCCACGGCGGCCAGGCTGAGGTGCAGGACGGCCTGAAGCTGCAAGTCCTGCATGCCAAAGTCGGGTCCTCGGAACGCCAGCCACACCAGGTTGGGCGGGTAGAGCAGGGCAGTCTGTATGTCTGCCAGGCCGGGCTGGCCTCCGAAGACGTAGGGGCTCCAAAGGGGGATCTCGCCCTGGGCCAGTCGGGTGGCGGCGTAGACTCGTAGGGGAAGGTACTGGGAGGAGAGGTCGCCCTCGACCAGGTAAGCCCGGTCCGCAGCCACAGGGGTGAGCAGGCGCCAGAAGAGGAGGAAGGGGAGAAGGCCAATCGCCGCTGCCGTGCCGAGCGACCGCCATCCGACGGCGCTCCCCCGCAAGCCTGGTCGGGCAGTCACGCCAGCAACTGCAGCGCCGCGGCCTCGACCTCCTCCACCGTGATGCTCCGGATGCACTCCATCGCGCACTGGGGGCGCCGCTCCTTCTGGCGGAAGCAGGGGCTGCAGGGCTGTGGGTGCCAGATGGCGCGGTGGCGGACGCCGTAGGGGGCGTACATGGCCGGGTCGGTGGGGCCAAACAGGCCTACCACGGGCGTATTGACGGCTGCGGCCAGGTGCATCACTCCGGTATCATTGGCGACGAGAAGCTTGGCCTGCTGCAGTAGGGCCCCGCACCCACTGAGAGAGAGGCGGCCACAGAGGTTGAGCGAGGCACCCTCGCTGGCCTGCTCGGCTATGGTCGCCGCTTCGTGATCCTGCGGTCCGCCAATGATCAGGGAAAGGTAGCCGTGCCTGGCCAGCCGCGCGGCCAGACGCCCAAAGCTCTCGGCTGGCCAGCGCTTGGCGGTGAGCTCGGTCCCCGGGTTGATGCCGCCCCCAGGAGCCAGCACCACCCACGGGGAGCCGTTGCCCGGCATCAACCTGGCGACCTCGAGTCGGTCGGCCTCAGAGGGGTAGAACTCGGTCGTGACTCCACTCACGTCCAACCCTACGGCTCGGGCCAGGTCCAGGGCGGCCTCAGCCTCCTGGCGGCGCGGTCGCAGCGGTACTCGCTTGGTAAGGGCGACACCTCGGCCCTGGTTGTCCAGTCCAATGCGATCAGGAATGCCAGCCAGCCAGGCGGCCAGGGAGAAGAGAGGGGAGCGCTCCAGGACAAAGCAGGCGTCCCACCCGCCCCGTCGGAGGCGATTGACCAGGCCCAGCAAGGCCCCTAGTGAGGGCTTCCTGCCCCCGACGACGGTGCCCGTATCCACCAGCTGGTCGATGTGGGGGTTGTTCTCCAGCACCGGGCGAGACCAAGCGCCCACGGCATAGCCCAGGCGAATCCCCGGCAGGGCGCGACGCAGGGCGGCCACCAAGGCCGTGGACTGCAGGATGTCGCCTATGCAACACGGGCGCAGAATGAGGACCGATCGCCAGTCTCTGGGTGAGGGCTCGGACTGTCGGAAGAGGGGCCGAAGGAGGTGGTAGGGCAGATCACCCAGGTCCCGGTTGGGAGGGAGGACAGGCATGCTAGACCTGCCTGCGGACCCGACTGGCCCGAGAACGGGAACGGCCACGGTAGGGGGGAGCTACGATAGGGACGATGAGACAGCGCGACTTATCCATCAACCTCACCTTCAGGCGTGGATCAATATCCTCCAGGGTCAAGCTGGTGGTGATAACGGTGGGCAGCCTGGCGTTGAACCGGTAGCTGAACAGCTGGTGCAGCTTCTCGTCCCACGGTGTGGAGCTCTGCACGCCCAGGTTGTCTAGAACCAGGAGGGGGGCACGGCGGACCTGCTGCAGTCGCTTATCGTACGACACAAGAGCTGAGGGTTCAAATGCAGCCCGGAGGTAGTCCAGCAAGTCGGGTACCTCGACGAACAGGGCCTGCAGTCCCTGGGCCTGACGCGCGTTGGCTATCGCAGCGGCCAAGTGCGTCTTCCCGCAGTAGTGATCGCCCTGAAGGAGGAGGAAACCCTGGGGCTCCTCGGCAAACTGACGGGCAGCGGCGTAGGCGCAACTCAGGTTCTCGCGGGTATCAGCATCCAGTTCCCTGGCACGCAGGTCGAAACTCTCGAATGTCTGGTCGGCATGTAGAGAGAGAGTGCTGAGGTCGCTGATGGGGCCAGTGGCACCGGAGCCCCGGTAGTCGGGCGCGGTGATGGCCACTCTGCGAACCAGGGCCTCGTCGGTCAGGCGCGAGCGCAGCCGGGGATCCAGTTCCTCCAGGGGCACGTTGGTTGTGATGACGGTGGGAAGCCGGTTGTTGTAGCGGTGGTTCAGTATCTGGTACAGCTTCTCAAGCGCCCAGGGAGTGGTGTTCTGGGCGCCCAGATCGTCGAGGACGAGGCAGGGCGCCTCACGCACGTCCTGGAAGAGCTGGTCGTAGCCTACGGCGCTGCGAGGCCCATAGGTAGCGCGGAGGTGATCGAGGAGATCGGGCACCGTCTGGAAGAGCACCGCCACCCCTCTCTCAACCAGGGTCACGGTGATGGCAGCCGCCAAGTGAGTCTTGCCGCACCCGTAGGTACCCGTTATCAGCAGCCAGCCCTCGGGGTGGGCGCTGAACTCCTTGCAGGTCTGATAGGCGTTGCGCAGGTTGCGCCGGTCGCTCGCGTTCAGAGCGACGCCCTCGGGATGGAAGTTGTCGAAGGTGTTCTGGGCCAGGAGGCCCAAGTTGGAGAGGCGAAGAAGGCGGTCGGCTCGGCGGGCAGTCAGGACCTCTTGGCGGCACTGGCAGGGATACACCTTGCCGAACTCCGGGTCGCCCGGAGGCACGTCGGGAGTGACGAACCCGAGCCCGCGGCAATGAGGGCAGGCGTCAGAGCCGCCGGTACTCTTCGTATTCGCCTGAGAGGTAGCGCCTTCGGTCACGTTGATCACTTGGGCTGGTCTCGTCCCGCCCCTGACGTCGCCAGCGTTCGAGCACGCTGCGGACGTAACGCCAGTTGCGGGCGTTATGCTGGGCTGCCACGCGGAAAGCGTCCTCGACCCACTGCTGCGGGTAGGAACGCTCTGCTTCCTCCAGCTCGTCGGCGATGATGGGCTGGAGAGGCCCGATGTTCTGCTCATAGAGCACGAAGATGTTGGGCTTCTGAGGTAGAGGCCGCTCCTCGGCAGTCACGTCGGCATCCGGTACAGACAGCTCGCCTGCTCGCACTCGTTCCAGAGTCCGCCGACCCCGCTCCGTATTGAGGAGATACCAGTTCCGTGGACCGGTGGGAGTCGTGCCTCTTACCTCCAAGAGAGTGCCACGTTCCAGCGCTTTTCGCAATCCCTCGCGCAGGCACTCCCGGGTGTTGCGGCCTAGACACTCCAGACTCCGCAAAAGGACCCCATCGCGCTCCAGTTCGGCCAGGCTGACCCACAGGGGCTCAGCTCGGCGCCGCTGCAGGAGCCACATCAGGTGCAGGGTGACCTTAAGCTCCGCCAGGTCGTCTATCTGAGGCAGCAACTCGACGAAGAACAGATCCGGAACGGAGACGACGGCAAGGCCGCCGCCGGGGAAGCCCGGAAACGTGGACATGATGGCCGCAGCTCCAGAAGAATGCCGGCCCCCCGGCGTCGCCGGGGTCGGTGCAGGCAATGATGGCGGCGCTAGTAATCGAGGGGCTCTACCCTCATCTCGACTTCCAAGAACTGTGCCAGCTCGCTACGGAAGAAGAGAGGCACGGTTCCTGTAGGACCGTTGCGATGTTTGGCCACGATGAGCTCGGCTATGTTGGGTTGATCGGTGTCGGGGTTATACATCTCATCGCGGTAGATGAACATCACCACGTCGGCGTCCTGCTCGATACTTCCGGAATCGCGGAGGTCGGACAGCATGGGCCTCTTGTCGTGACGGGACTCGACCGCTCGGGAGAGCTGAGAGGCGGCCAGGACGGGCACGTTAAGCTCCCGCGCTACCTGCTTGAGGGTGCGGGAGATGGCGCTTATCTCCTGCACGCGATTCTCGGTGCGGTGGTCGCCCTGCATAAGCTGGAGGTAATCCACCGTGATCAGGTCCACGCCGTGCTCGGCTGCCAGCCGTCTGCACTTGGTGCGGAACTCGGAGGTGGTCAGGGCGGGAGTATCGTCCATGAAGACCGACAAGCCCGCCAGGCTGCTCACGCTGTGCTCCAGTCGGGGCCATTCCTCTGCCGTAAGACGCCCAGTGCGCAGTCGCTGCGACTCGATTCCGGTGTCGGCAGCCACCAGGCGCTGCACGATCTGCTCGTTGGACATCTCCAATGAGAAGATGGCCACGCGCTGGCGGAAGCGGCGAGCGGCGGCGGCGGCGATCCCCAGGAGGAGGCTAGTCTTGCCCACACCGGGGCGCGCGGCCAGGATCAGAAGGTCGGAGCGCTGCATCCCCCCGAGCAGTCGGTCCAGCTTGGCGAACCCGCTGGGCACGCCGATCATCTCGCCCTGGTGGGCGTAGAGGTAACCGATGCGCTCGTAGTAGGCGCGCAGCACCTCCTGGATGGGTACCAATTCCCGAGACAGACGCCGCTCGCTGATGCTGAACAGGATCTGCTCGGCTCGGTCAACCACTTCGTTGGCGTCTGCCTCTTCGGAGTCGTAGGCAAGGCCCGCGATGCGGGAGGCGGCGTCTATCAGCCGCCGCAGGGTGGAGTTGCGCTCGACGATGTGAGCGTAATGTTCGATGTGGATGGCGGTAGGGACGCTATTGAGAAGGGTCGTCAGGTAGGCTGCGCCTCCTACCTGGTCCAGTTGCCCACGTCGTTCCAGTTCGTCGCTGAGGGTCACGAAGTCGGCCGGCTCGCGGCGCTCGTGCAGGGCGAGGATGGCCGCGTAGATGATGGCGTGAGCCTCGCGGTAGAAGTCGTCCGGGCGCAGGAAAGGCGCCACCCTGATGATGGCGTCGGGGTCTATCAGAATGCTGCCGAGCACCGACTGCTCGGCTTCTACGTTCTGTGGCGGCAGACGCTCCGGAGGCATGGGTCAAGCTCGTTGGCGAAGGCTCACTGGTCTAGGTCGCCCAGGTCCAGCGAGTCTATGAAGTCGCGGAAGGCGCCCATGTCTTCCTCATCAGCGACCTCGGGTCGGATGCCGTTGATCCAGGGCGAAGGGTCGGGCTCGTTGCCCGCCTGCTCCATGACCGACTCGCTGACGAACACGGGCACGCCGGCCCGTACGGCTAGGGCCAGGGCATCGCTAGGACGTGAGTCTATAGCCTGTTCCTCGCCATCCTGCCGAACGTATATGTTGGCGAAGAAGGTGTCGCTGCGGAGATCGGTCACCACCACGCGCAGCACCTCGCCCCCCAGCTGCCCGATGCAACGCAGGAGGAGGTCATGCGTCATGGGCCGCCACAGAGCTGCCCCCTGCAGGCGGATGGTGATGGCGTCGGCCTCGAAGGCTCCTATGTAGATGGGGAGGTACCGGTTTCCTCCCTGCTCGCCCAGAATGACCACCCGCTGCTGGGACACCAGGCTAACTCTGACGCTCTGTATGGTAACCGGGACCATCAAAAAACCTCCCTTGGTCCTGATCGGAGCTCTCGATGGCATTATACCATAGGCCAGGCCGAGCTCTAGCTACGACGTCCCTCCGATTCGACGTCGCTTCCGAAGCTGTCCTCTCTCGCCCTGCTCGTCTAGGGCGGGCGCACAGCGCCGTACGGTCGGCCGGCGGGTACGCACCGTGCACGGCGGGGCCCCCGACAGCGTAAGCCAGTGCGCCGTCGTTGCCCATTTGGGCCTGACCAGGCGCAGGTGTTGCCGCCGGAACGAAACGACCGGGCATCTGACCTCAGGCAGGGGGAGGCCGGCAGGCAGACCCGGCCGCCGGCCTCAACCCAGCCGTGGGCATAGCCCGAGGGCGTCGGAGAGGCTCAGAGGGAGATGTCGTTCTCCACGAAGGCCAGGAGCAGATTGACCGCGGCTTCAGCGTCGCGCTCGTCTATCATCTCGGAGGGAGTGTGAATGTAGCGGCAGGGGACGGAGACGGCTCCAGTGGGCACTCCGGCTCGAGTGGTCTGCATCACCCGCGCGTCTGTGGTCCCGCCCTCGAGGACCTCCAGTTGATAGGGGATGCCCTTCTCCTCGGCCCGGGCCACGAGCAGATCCTTCACCGCCGGGTGGGCGAGCATGCCGCCATCTCGGACCTTGATAGCCGCGCCCTCACCCAGCGACACCGCCATCACAGGGCACTTGGGCGTATCGCCTGTGCCGGTTACATCTACAGCCAGGGCCACCTGAGGGTCCACGCAGTAAGCACAAGTGGTGGCGCCACGCAGGCCAACCTCCTCCTGAGTGGTGAAAGCGAAGTGGACCTCGTTCCGGGGCCGGTCCAGGCGGCGCAGGGTCTCGATTAGGACAGCGCATCCGGCCCGGTCGTCCATGGCCTTGCCGATGAAGCGGCTGCCGCACTGGCCAAAGGGTCGATCCATGGAAGCGATGTCGCCCACCTTCACGCGCACGTCGTCCCGGCTGCGAGCGCCGACGTCTATGAACAGCTTGGATAGCGCGGGTATCTTGTCCCCGTCTTCGAGCTTCTCCACTCCGATGACGCCAGTGGAGCCGTCGGCGAAGCGCACCCGGCTGCCCACCAGGCCCAGAGCACGAACCCCGCCGATGGTGCCGAAGCGGAGGAAGCCCTTCTCATCAATGTGGCTGACGATGATGCCTATCTCGTCCATGTGGGCGGCCAGCATCACCCGCCGCCCGCCGCTGCCCTTGACGGCCACCAGGTTGCCCAGGGCGTCGACGGTAACCACGTCGGCCAGGCCCTCGACCTCGCTGCGAATCAGGTCTCTTATCTGGCCCTCGTTGCCGGACGGGCCGTAGGCTTGGCTCAGCTTGCACAGTGTATCCTTCACGAGATCCTCCCCATGCTAGGGCGTCACGGGCGAACGCACGGGCCGCGCCGGCGTCGTGCCTGGCGAGCCGGTCCTACGACGAGGTCCAGGCCTCGGGCAGGCGGCGAAGAGCAGCCTCCATCAGTCTCACAGCGTGGTGGAGGTCCAGGAGGTCTAGCACCGATTCGGGCGAGTGCAGGTACCGGCAGGGCACGGCCACCGCCACCGAGGGAATGCCCTCGCGCTGGAGGTGGACGGCGCCGGCGTCGGTCCCGCCGATGTTGGGCTGCTTTATCTGGTACGGTATCCCTTCGCCGAGGGCGGTTTGCACGAGCAGATCCACCAGGCGCCGGTCCGAGATCACGCTGGCGTCGGCGACGGTGACGGCCGGGCCCCGGCCCATGACGGTGGTGGGGCTGACGTCGTCCTCCTTGGGCGAATCGTCACAGACGGTGCCTTCCAGGGCAAAGGCCAAGGTAGGGGCAACGGCATAGGCGGCCGTTTTGGCCCCCCGCAGTCCTACCTCCTCCTGGACGCTGAAGACGCCGTACAAGTCGAAGTCGAACTGGTGTTCCAGCAGGGAGGCCAGGACGAAGCAACCGGCTCGGTCGTCGAAAGCCTTGCCGCTCGCCCTACCCACGGGAGGACGGTCCTCAGGCCGGCATCCCTGCAGGTAGTGGAAGGGCGTATCGAAAGTGACGTACTCCCCCATGGGGGCGGCGCCCAGAGCCTCATCTTTGTTCTTGGCTCCGATGTCAATGTAGAGCTGGTCGGCCCTGATGACGTTCTTGCGCTCGGACGGTTCGGTGAGGTGCACCGGCTTGACCCCGATGATGCCCGGGATCCTGTCCTTGCCCACCAGCACTCGGTTGGCGAGCAGGACTCTAGGATCTATGCCACCCACGGGCTGGAAGCGCAGGAAGCCGTTGGCGTCGGCACCTGTGACCATGAGCCCCACTTCGTCCATGTGGGCTACTACCATCACGCGCAAGGAGGACCGGCCCGTGCCCCGGCGCAGGGCGATGAGGTTGCCGATGGTGTCGGTCCTCAACTCGTCCACGGTGCCCTTGAGCGAGCGGGCCAGCAGGCCTCGGACTTCTCCCTCGTCGCCCGACACGCCGCGTGCCTCGGAGAGGGTCTGCAGGAAGGCGATGTCCATTCTCATTCCTCCGGCAACGCGGGCCTGAAGCGGTCCAGGATGGCGTCGTCCAGGTCGGCGATGAAGTGGGCCATCAGCCGGCCACAGCGCTCCACGTCCCGCAGGCATAGGGTCTCGACCGGCGTGTGCATGTAGCGCAGTGGCAGCCCCAGGAGGCCCGTAGGTACTCCTTCGCGGCACACCTGTATGGCCCAGGCGTCAGTGCCGCTGCGGCCTGGTATGGCTTCGCACTGGTAAGGTATCTCGTGCTTCTTGGCTGTCTCCACCAGCCGCTCGTACATCACGGGGTGAAGGTTGGGGCCGCGAGCGATGCCCGGTCCCTTGTCCGCCTCGATCGTTCTCATCTCAGGTACGTCGGGCGTGCGGGCGAAGGTCACGTCCACCGCTATGGCCGCCTGGGGCTCCACCCCGTAGCTGCTGGTCATGGCCCCTCGGAGTCCCACTTCCTCCTGCACCGTGGCCACGGCGTAGACATCCCACCGCTGGCGCATCCCCTGGAGCACCTGAAGGCAATGGTGGAGCGCGGCCACTCCAGCACGGTCATCCATGGCCTTGCTGGCGACGAACCCGTTCCTCAGCTCTACGTAACCGCGCCGCAGGGTGATCAGGTCACCCACGCGAACCTGGCCGCCGATCTGGTCGGCGGTAAGGCCCACGTCAACAAACAGGTCCTCCATGGGGAGGACCTTGTCGCGCTCCTCGGCCGACATCACGTGCGGCGGCCGCATACCTATCACCCCGGGCATGGTCTGACGGCCGTGGACCCATACGGGCTGGCCAGGCAGGACGCGCACGTCGAAGCCGCCTACCTGGGTGAACCGAAGCACGTCCTTGTCGATGGCTTTCACTATCAACCCGATCTCGTCCATGTGGCCGGCCAGCATGATCCGGTGCTCGCCAGGGGAGCCCCGCTTGATGCCCCAGACGCTTCCCATGGCATCGGTGCTCACCTCGTCGCACAGCAGGCCAAACTCTGCGGTGACCAGGCCGCGGACCTCATGCTCGTAGCCGGAGACGCCAGACGCCTCGGTGAGGGCTTTCAGGAACTCGGCGGTGTTCACGGATGCCTCCCGTGCTGCTGGTCCAGCGCCAGCAGGGTGGAGCGCAAGCCCTCGCGGACGTTCTCCAGGTACGTGATCTGGAGGAACTCGTCCCACAGGGGCGACTGGGCGTCGGTAGCGGCGGCGATGCTGGCGAGGCGGCGTCGCTCATCTCCGGGGTTATGCCGGGCATAGAGCGAGTGCAACCGCCCTTCTACGGCGAGCAGGGCTCGGCTCAGGTAAGGCGCCGTAGCCTGCGAGGGACCGAGGGCGCGCGACGGGCGGGGTAATCCTTTGACGACCAAGCTATGCCTCCACTGTTCCACTGCCGTAGGAGGATAGCACCGCGTGGGAGCGGCGGTCAAAGCCGGGCACGGGCTCCAGCCCCAGCGGCCCTGCTACTCGTGTTCCCGGGCTACTTCGACGAACGCCGCCACGTTCTCCCGGGGTGTGCGCCGGCACAGCTCCGTCATCATGTGGCGCATGCCGGCATCCACCGCGGCGGTGTAGGTGGTGCGTATGGTCGCCGGGGTGCCGTCGAGCATGTCCCGCACGGTGTGCAGGTTCCAGGACACGTCCATGTGGCCTACTAGGCCGATGACGTCCTCGACCTGCAGGTACTGGTCGTTACCGGGGTCGTAGGCGTCTATCCTAAGTTCCCGAAGGAAGCGAAGGTGGTCGGGGCGTAACAGCTCGGTATGAACGCTGCGGCGACCGGGACCTAGCTCCTCGTAGATGCGCAGCCAGTAGGGCAGCACGAACTCCGGCCACAAGGCAGGTGGGAGCATGCCGGCCATGTCGTCGGCGATGCCGGTGTTGCCGGTCTCGGGCTGGCCGTTGATGCGTCTCGCGTAGCGTACGAAGCTGATGTACGTCTGGGTGACTACCCCCAGGAGGTGATGGGCCACCTCGGGGTCGTCCAAGACATCGAGGAAGAAACGGTCCCCGCGCAGCAGAACGGCCGAGGTGATGGGGCCCTCCTGGCCGGCGCCAAGAGGAGGAAGCTTGCCCAGTATGCGGCCCATTTCCTCTCGCATGGCGAGATAGCGCTGCAGCCAGTCGCTTGCCTCTGGCACGGCCGGTCGCAGCGCCAGCACCGAGTCGCGGTCGGCCAGGACCCGGCCCAGGTTAGCCACCATCGGTGGGTGGTCGTCGGGCAGCACCAGCTTGGCCCCCAGCGAGGCCACGCCCACGTACGCAGGAACGGGGACCGCGACGCCCCCGACATCCACTCCATAGGCCGACTGGAAGAGCTCGCGGGCCCGGATCTGGGTGTGGACGGCCACGTCGGCGCGGGTGTAATAGTCGCCCAGCGTGGTGCCTACATACTCGGTCTCGACCTCGGGAGGAACGGCGAGCCGCCAGCGAACTCCGCTGCTCTGGCTCATGTGGCGCTCCTCTCGACTTCGTAGCCGGCGAACTCCCGCGCCACGTCCACCAGGGCTATGAAGTGACGGGCCGCCCGCTCGATGTAGATGCCCGAGCTAGTGCCGCCCAGCATGAAGCTTCGTGTTCCTGTTCTCCTCAATGTGTCCCGCGCTAGCGACAGCACCTCGTCCGTCGTTCTGGTCTCCAGTACCTCCATGTCATCCAGCCCGCCTACCAGGCAGACGCGATCCCCGATGCGGCGGATGGCGTCGCCCAGGTCCACGTTGCCGAAGGGGGGCACCTCCAGAGGATCGAGGGAGTCTATTCCCAGATCGGCTAGGAGCTCGAGGTAGCGGTCTACGTCTCCATGATTGTGGTAGTGGGCAATTCCGCCACACTCGTGGATGAGGGACACGAGGGAAGTATCGAAGGGGGTGATCAGGGCGGAGAATGCGCGAGGGCCGAGCATTTCGCTGGCGTACTCGCCGCCGATGATGCGATAGGCGTCCACGCCCTGAGCGGAGGCTCGGCGCACGAAATCCTCCACGCGGCGGCTCGCCTCGGCGACCACGTCGCGCATGAAAGCGGGAGCCTCAGCCCAGAGCAGGCAGGTGTCCTCCGGGGACATCATGGTAGCCGGGAGGCAGATGCCGTTGTCTATGCTGACGAGCACCAGGCCATCCTGGCCGATCTCGGCCTTGCGGCGCAGGAAAGGCTCCACGTCTACCACTGCGGGCTTCCAGGGCATGGCCATGAAGGCATCGAGGTCCTGGGCCGAGCGGCAGGGGAACTGGGTGGTATACCCGGTGATCTCGGTGCGATGGAAGACGCGGGTCAGGTCCCCTGTCGGGGTGTGGTACACAGTGATGGTATCGGGGCCATCCTGAACAACGGAGATGTCCGGGTCGGCGCCCAGAAACGGATTGCCCCCGGCTGGGGCCAGGATGAAAGGATCGGTCTTCTCGATCAGCTCGGCAGCCACCTCGCCCGCAGGGTCCAGGCGGCCCAGCCCGAAGGGGGCTACGGGCACCCGGTCCACAGGCTGGTGCCCAATGGCTGCCAGCATGCGCTGACGCGACGTCATCTCCTCCACAGTCGCCTCCGAGGTGTTGGCACTGCAGGTGGCGGCCGAGAAGCTGGACGCCACGAGGGCAGCGGAGTTGGCGAACAGGGCCACATATTACAGATGTTGCCAGCGGGCCGCCAATGCTCAGACGTGCTGAGCTGGGGGAGGCCGACCCTCAGGAGGAAACAGAGGGCGGCGGAAGACCGCCGGCGCAGTTGGGGGTCTTTGGCCTGCTCCCATGGCCACGGGTAAGATTGACTCAATGATGGGAGCCGGGTGGCCGGCACAGGAGGGAGGCTTGGACGAACGGGGAACGATGATCTGCGTCTCGATTGCGGCGCCGGACATGCTGGGAGCGTTGCGGGCGGTGGCCCAGGCGGCGAAGGGAGGGGCCGACCTGGTCGAGCTGCGGCTGGACCTAATACCCGGCTTCGACCTGGAGGCTCTGCTTTGCGAGCGCCCCCTTCCGGTCATCGTGACCTGCAGGCCCAGGCGTGCCGGAGGCAGGTTCGAGGGGGCCGAGGAGGATAGGCTGGCCGTTCTGGGGCGGGCCATGCGTCTCGGCGCCGAGTACGTGGACGCAGAGCACGACGTGGTGCACCGGCTGGCCCGGGAGGGGCACAGCAAGATGATCGCCTCCTACCACGACTTTGAGGGCCTGCCCCGACCACTGTCCCGCATCTACGACGATCTGGCGGCGATGGGAGCGGACACGGTCAAGGTCGCGGTGACAGCAAGACGAATCGAGGACAACCTGGAGGTCTTCTCGCTGCTGCAGAGGGCGGACCGGCCTACGATCGCCCTGGCCATGGGCGAGGCGGGCGTAATCAGCCGCATCCTGGCCGGCCGCTATGGTGCCCTGCTCACCTTCGCCGCCCTCGAGGAGGGAGCGGAGGTAGCACCCGGCCAGGTGCCCCTTTCTGACATGGTGGGCATGTACCGGGTGCGAGCGATCACGCCCGCCACTGATCTCTATGGGGTGGTGGCCAACCCGGTGGGCCACTCCATGAGCCCGGCGGTGCATAACGCCGCCTTCGCTCACTGCGGGCTGGATGCGGTGTACGTGCCCCTGCTGGTGGAGGAGCCGGTATCCTTCTTGCGGGAGTTCACGCCTCTGGGATTCCGTGGCTATAGCGTCACTATCCCTCACAAGCAGGCGGTAGTGGCCGCCATGGACGAGGTCGAGCCGTTAGCCCTCCGGCTGCAGGCGGTCAACACGGTGGTGGTGAGCGACGGACGATTCCACGGGTACAACACGGACGTGGCCGGCGCGCTGATCAGCATCGAGGAAGCCTTGCCGGCCGGGTCGCGGCTAGAGGACATGCGAGCCCTGGTAGTGGGAGCAGGTGGGCTGGGCCGGGCGCTGGCGCATGGGCTGGCGGCGCGCGGGGTGAGGGTGGTGATCGCCAACCGAACCGAGAGCCGGGGTCGGGCCCTGGCCCAGGAGGTGGGGGCAGAATTCGTGCCTCTGGAGGAGATGGCCAGCGTGCCTACCGATCTGCTGCTCCAGACCACTAGCGTGGGGATGCATCCGCGGGCGGACGCGTCGGTGGTCCCGGCGGAGATGCTCCGACCTGGGCTGGTGGTGTACGACGCCGTCTACAACCCCCTGGAGACGCGGCTCCTGCGCGAGGCTCGCAGGGCCGGTTGCCGCACGGTGTCGGGGCTGGGGCACTTCGTGCACCAGGCGGCCCGGCAGTTCGAACTCTGGACCGGGCGGAAGGCACCGATGGAGGTGATGCGCCGGGCGATGCTGGAGCGGCTGGGGGAGGTGACGGGCGGCGCGTGATGCGCGCTTCCGACCCTGGGGCGGTCGCGCGGGTTGGCGGCGAGGGTTCAGAGGCGCAGGTAGGTGGGCGACCGGCCCCGATGGAGCGCTGTCCCGGGCGGTGCGAGGGCATGATGTGAGCGCTGCGGAGAGCGGGTCGGGCACACCGGCCGAGACGGCTGTGGTAGGATGTCATCACAGGGCCTACCGGTTGCCGACTCGGGCGGAGATCTGAGCTCGGAGGGTAGCGCGGTGCCCGGCGGAATGAGGCAGGATAGGAGGACGTGTGAGCATCACGCGCGTAGAGGAGCGGGAGGAGGCCCGTCTCCTCGTGGAGCGGGTGCCTGACGCGGACTTGACTGCCCTGGTGCACATACTGCGCCGGCTGGCGACCTGCGAGGATCCGGTGTTGGCTGCCTTCGAAAGCGCGCACGAGGACGATGAAGGCGAACTGAGCGAGGAGACTTCGGCTGCTATCGCCGAGAGCAGGCGGGCTGCCGAAGAGCGAAACCTGGTGTCGGCAGAGGAAGTGCTGCGGCAGCTTGGGCTATGACCCTGCGCGTCACCCGTACGGGCCCAGCCCGCCAGAGCCTGCGCCGACTGGATGGGCAGGTTGCCAGATAGGTTACCTAGGCCGTAGGACGGCTGGCGGAGACGGGTCAGGGAGATGGGGCCCGGCTGCGGGCGCCCGAGACGGGCTACTGGCTGAGAGTGCGAGACTGGCGCCTGTTCCTGGACACAGACACGAACGCTGGCATCATCGTGGTGCCCTGTGTCGAGCACAGGAGCAAGGCCCAAAAGCACCGCTGACCCGATGAGGGCGCACTTCCTGGTTCGCCTCACTGGTAAGGCTGTAGCCCCAGGAGGTTCCTGGGTCGCCCGTCGGTTGTTGGCCGTCCCTGTCTAGAGCTCACCCGCCGCATAGAGGGCCAGGGCGGCGAGGACGGGCCCCGCCGTCTCGGCGCGCAGGATGCGCGGGCCCAGGGAGACGATGGTCAAGCCGGCGGCCTGGGCTGCCTCCGCCTCTTCGGAGGTGAAGCCACCCTCGGGGCCCACGAACAGCGCCAGCACGTCCTGAGTGGCGAGTTCTGGGAGGGCTGACTTCAGGGGGCGGCGCGAGTCCTCCCAGGCCAGCAGACCGGGCCCGCTCAGGCCTCCCAAGGCCGCCTGCAGCGTGGCCGGCGCGGTCACTTCGGGGAGCAGGGCGCGATGGCTCTGCTCGGCGGCAGCCCTGACCACTGCCTGCCAGCGGCTCCTCTTGCGGGCGAGGTCACCGGCAGGAGGACGGGCGGTGCAGCGGGTGGTGACGAGGGGGACGAAGCGAGCCACCCCTATCTCAGTGCCCTTCTCCAGGACCCACTCGAAGCGATCGCTGGGCAGCAGGGCCTGATAGAGCACCAGATGCAGGCGGGGCTCGGTGTTGGGGCAGGTGACTCCCAGGGCTCGGGCGCGCACGGCATCGCGACTGATAGAGAGAATCTCAGCTTCTACCTCCCGGCCTAGGCCGTTCAGCAGGGAGATGCGGTCGCCCACCTGCAGCCGGAGTACCCGGCCGACGCGGTGAGCCAGGTCCCGTCCCAGAGTGATCTCGCTGGAGGCCAGAGTCTCCGGCGGGACGAAGAAGCGGTGGGCGGACACTGATCTACCCGGCGGGAACGCGCAGCGTCAGGGCGACCCAGTCTCCGTCCTGGCTCCGCATTGTGACCGTGGCCTTGCCGGTGAAGGCTTCTAGGACCAAGTGCTCGCGTTCCAGTATGATCCCGGAAGCGATGATGATGCCTCCCGGGCGGGTGAGCCCGAGAAGCACCGGTGCCATCTCGGCGATGACCTCGGCGATGATGTTCACCAGGACCAGGTCGTGCGGCCCGTTCCGGTAGATGGAGGGGTCGGGACCATCGTGGGCCTCGACCGGGATCACCGAGGCCAGGGATACGCTCACTCGATCCCCCACTCCGTTGATGCGGACGTTGTCAGTGGCTGCCTGGACGGCGGCTGGCTCCACATCCATCGCTTCGACCCTGCCAGCACCGAGTTTGGCTGCCGCTATGGCCAGAATGCCGGTGCCCGTGCCCACGTCTAGCACCCGGTCGCCCGGGCGCAGGTAGTTCTCCAGAGCCGAGAGGCAGAGCTGAGTACTTGGGTGCAGGCCGGTGCCGAAGGCCAGTCCAGGGTCCACGGCCACCACGACCTCTCCCTGGCGGGGTTGATACTGGCGCCAGGTGGGGACGATGACAATACGCTCCCCCACATGGAGGACGGGGAAGTGGTCCTTCCACGCGTCAGTCCAGTCGCGCTCGGTGAGGCAGCGGAAGGCGGGTGAGGACACAGGAAGCAGTTGGGAAAGGTGCCACAGACCTTCTTCGATGGCGCGCCGGTGCTTGGACGCCCGACGGGCCTCGAGGTAACAGCGCACCGTCACAGCTGGCTCGTGAGAGGACCCATTGCTGGGGCCAGCACGAACCTCTTCTACGGCCACCGCACCGTAGCGGGAGAGAAAGGCAGAGACAGCTTCGGCGGCTTCTCCGCCCACTGCCACACTGACTTCCACCCACTTCACGGCCGGTCTCCTGGCGCGGCTGGCCGTTAGAGGCCGAGTACGCCCTTCATGCGCTCCACGAAGCTGGGCTCATCCTTGGCTATGTTGTTCTCGCCCAGGCTCTCGGCCAGCTCCTCCATCAACTTGCGCTGTCTGGGGTTCAGATTGGTAGGCGTTAGCACCCGTATTATTACTACCTGATCACCCCGCCCCGGGCGCTGCAGATGAGGGACACCCTTGCCCCGCAGCCGAAAGACGCGGCCGCTCTGCGTGCCAGGAGGCACTCGGAGCCTCTCCTCACCCTCCAGCGTGGGCACCTCCACGGTGGCTCCGAGCGCCGCTTGAGCCACGTTTATGGGCCACTCCAGGATCAGGTCATCTCCCTGTCGCTGGAACTGAGCATCTTCCTCCACCTGAAGGGTGACGTACAGGTTGCCTGGGGGGCCGCCGTTCAGGCCCACGTTTCCCTCGCCAGATAGGCGTATGCGGGTGCCGTCACTGACTCCGGGCGGCACCTTGACCTGTATAGTGCGCGTGCGCCGGATCTGCATCTCGCCGACGCACTGGGAGCAGCGCGTGGTGACCACCTCGCCCCGGCCTCCACAGCTGGGGCAGGTGCTGACGTTGACGAAGGACCCTAGGACCGTCTGCTGCACCCGCCGCACTTCACCGGTGCCATTGCAGGTAGGACAGC
Source organism: Anaerolineae bacterium (assembly GCA_013178015.1). Taxonomy (NCBI): domain Bacteria; kingdom Bacillati; phylum Chloroflexota; class Anaerolineae; species Anaerolineae bacterium. The sequence continues at coordinate 4,388 of JABLXR010000001.1, read as the reverse complement.
GGGTGGGCGATGTGCCTGGCTCAGCGCCAGTACCCCCGCAACGGTCACACGGTTCGAGCCGCGTTACCTCGAGCTCCTGTGTGGTGCCGAACACGGCGTCACGGAAAGAGAGGTGAAGGGAGTAATGCAGGTCGGTACCCCGCTGAGGGGCACGCCGGGCCTGGGCCGAGGTGCGCATGCCGAAGCCGAACAGGTCTTCGAAGATGTCGCCCAGGCCACCGAACCCGTTGAAGCCCTCGAACCCGTTCATCCCCGATAGGCCCGCCTGCCCGAAGCGGTCGTAGGCACGGCGCCGCTCAGGGTCGCTGAGGACGTGGTAGGCTTCGTTGACGGCCTTGAACGTCTCCGCTGCCTCGGGGGACCGGTTTACGTCCGGGTGATACTCTCTCGCCAGGCGGCGGTACGCGCGGCGTATATCTTCGGGATCGGCGTTGCGCGGGACCCCGAGCACCTCGTAGTAGTCCCTGGTGTCTGCCATACTCCACTGCATGAAAAGGAGGCGGGTTCAGTATACCCGCCTCCTCTCCCGCGATCCAATCTAGGCTTCCGTGAAGTCGCCCTCGACCACGTCTTCGTCCGGCTGGCCGGCTCCCTGCCGGCCGCCGTCAGGGCCGCGCTCGGCCTGGCCCGTCGGAGACTGCTCGTACATGGCGGCACCGATGCGCTGCATGGCCTGGGAAAGCTCGTTCGTACGGTTCCGGATCGCCTGGGTGTCTTCCCCCTGCATGACGGAGCGAAGCTGCTCCACCTTCCTCTCTACGTCCTGCCGCACGTCCGCAGGAACCTTGTCGCCCAGGTCGCGCAGGCTCTTCTCCGCCGAGTAGATCAGCGAGTCGGCCATGTTGCGGGCCTCGATGCGCTCTCGCTGTCGCTGGTCCTCGGCCTGATGTGCCTGGGCCTCGCGAACCATACGATCTATCTCTTCCTTGGTCAGGCCACTCGAAGGCTTGATGGTGATCTTCTGCTCCCGACCGGTGGCCTTATCCTTGGCGGAGACTCCCAGGATGCCGTCAGCATCTATGTCGAAGGTGACCTCGATCTGAGGCACGCCTCGGGGCGCAGGGGGAATGCCGTCCAGTATGAACCGGCCTAGCGTCTTGTTGTCGGCAGCCATGGGTCGCTCGCCCTGGACCACGTGGATCTCCACCTGAGTCTGGCCGTCGGAGGCGGTGCTGAACACCTGGCTCTTGCGGACGGGAATGGTGGTGTTCCGCTCTATGATGGGCGTGGCCACACCGCCAAGCGTCTCGATGCTGAGAGTGAGGGGAGTGACGTCCAGAAGCAATACGTCCTTGACCTCACCACCCAGCACGCCTGCCTGGATGGCAGCCCCCACGGCGACGACCTCATCGGGGTTGACGCCCTTGTGGGGTTCCTTGCCGAAGAACTTGCGCACGGCTTCCTGTACCGCGGGCATTCGGGTCTGCCCACCGACGAGGACGATCTCGTCTATCTGATCAACGGTGTAGCCGGCATCCTTTAGGGCCAGCCGGCAGGGCTCTATGGTTCGTTGGATGAGGTCCGCTACCAGAGATTCCAGCTTGGCCCGGGTCAAGGTCATCTGCAGGTGTTTGGGCCCGGAGGCGTCAGCGGTGATGAAGGGCAGGTTGATCTCAGTCTGCATGACTGAGGACAGCTCAATCTTGGCCCTTTCGGCAGCCTCCTTGAGGCGCTGCAGGGCCAGCCTATCCTGGCGGAGGTCTATGCCGTTCTCTCGCTTGAACTCGTCCGCCACCCAATCGATTACCCGCTGGTCGAAGTCGTCTCCGCCCAGGAAGGTATCGCCGTTGGTGGACTTGACTTCGAACACGCCATCGCCGACATCCAGTATGGAGATGTCGAAAGTGCCCCCACCTAGGTCGTAGACAGCGATTCTCTCGTCCTTCTTCTTGTCGAGCCCGTAGGCCAATGCGGCTGCGGTGGGCTCGTTGATGATGCGGAGCACCTCGAGGCCGGCGATCTGCCCGGCGTCCTTGGTTGCCTGGCGCTGGGCATCATCGAAGTAGGCCGGCACCGTGATGACGGCCTGAGTGATGGACTCGCCCAGGTAGGCCTCGGCGTCGGCCCTGATCTTCTGCAGGATCATGGCCGAGATCTCCGGCGGCGAGTACTCCCTCCCGCCCATCACCACGCGCACATCGCCGTTGGGAGCCTGCGCGACGCGGTAGGGCAGGCGTTTGATGGCCTGCTGCACCACGGGGTCGCTGTACTTGCGGCCCATGAATCTCTTGATGGAGTAGATGGTGTTCTCCGGGTTGGTGACCGCCTGGCGACGGGCCGACTGGCCTACCAGGCGTTCGTCAGTCTTGGGGTTAATGGCCACCACCGAGGGAAACAGCCGTCCCCCCTCGGCACTGGGCACAATGGTGGGCTCTCCGCCCTCCATGACGGCGCCCACCGAGTTGGTGGTGCCCAGGTCAATTCCGATGATCCTAGCCATACTCAGTCTCCTTACCTAATTGGTCTCACTTCGTGTCGTACTGCTCCGCTCGAGCGCGGTGGCAGCTGCGCCCGAGCGCCTGCTAACTGGATTTTGCCACCCGAACCACACTGCAACGAAGTATGCGATCGCCCAGGCGATATCCCTTCAACACCTGACCGATAACGTCGCCTTCGGCAAAGCCCTCCGCCTCCTCGTGGGTGATGGCCTCGTGTACCTCGGGATCGAACTTGCAGCCCTCAGCTTCGATCTCTTCTACCCCAAGGCTCTCCAGCAACTGGCGGAACTTTCGCTCCACCATGCGCACGCCCTCGACCCAGGGATGCCCTGCAAGCTCCTCCGGGATGTCGCCGCAGGCGCGCTCCAGGTCGTCCAGGAGGGGCAGAAACTGGCAGATGAAATCCTCCAGTGCCGCCTGGGAGATGGAGGTGCGTTCCTCTTCGATCCTCCGGCGGTAGTTGGCGAAGGAGGCTCGCTCTCTCTGCCAGCCGTCCAGGTACTCCTTCGCCTGCCGCTCTGCCTCGGCTAGGCTGGCCTCCAACTCGCCAATTCTCTGCTCCAACTGGCACACGCGCTCCTCGGTGGCAGGAGCGTCCATCTCCGCCGCCCCGAGGCTTTCCTGATCAGCGTCACTAACCATTACTGGCAACCTCCCCTTTGCCCTGGCCCGCCTTACCTTCGAGATCGAGCCCATCTACTTCGCCGGGGCCGAAGAGACCCCAAATCAGCTCGCTCAGCAGTGATGCCATGTAGCGGACCGCTGGGATGACAGTCTCGTAGTTCATGCGTACGGGGCCCAGGACGCCCAACGCTCCCACCAGTTCCTGCTGTACCCCATACCGCGACAATACCAGACCGTACTCGCCCACGTTCGCGCCCTCGCCGCCATGGCCCAGCAGAACGGTCACGCCGTTGGTGGCAGTCACCTGCGGAAGGATGCTGGCGGCCAGCCAGTCGCTCTCCAGAAGGCTCATAGCCCGGCTCACCGCCGTGCTGTCGGCGAACTCGGGCTGGCTCAGTAGGTGTCGCAAGCCCTCTCGGTAGGCCTCCACGCTGGCAGCCCGATCCAGATCGCGCATGCAGGCGGCAACCAGTTGGAGCACCTCCCGATCGAAGGCCGTGAGCTCGTCCGTGAGCGATTCGATCTCATGGGCCTGGAGGCCCCGGCAGAGAGCCGACAACCGATCGGAAACCTGACTGAGCGCCTCCTGAGACACGGGCTGGCGCGTCACCAGACCGTGCTGCCTGACGACGCCGTTCTGCAGTACCAACACCAGCAACACGGAGTTGCCGTAGGTCGAGATGAGCTCCAGGTGCTTGAAGCGCACCTGAGGCCCCCTGGGTGCGGTGACCACAGCCGCATTGCGGACGGTGTCGGCCAGTATGGCAGCAGAAAGCTGGAGCCACTGGTCCAACTCGAGGCCCAACTGGTGGAACTGATGGCTGATTCTGCGCCGCTCGGTGAGGGGTAGCTCCCGCTCCGGCATGAGGTACTCGATGAAGTACCGGTAGCCGGCATCGGTGGGCACCCGCCCGGCGGAAGTATGAGGGTGCGTGAGCAGCCCCAATTCCTCCAGCCGCGCCAGTTCGTTCCTGATGGTCGCCGAGCTGACTTTCAGCCCGTACTGATCCACCAACACCTTGGAGCTGACCGGAGTTGCCGAACGGGTATACTCCCGCACCACCAGGCGCAGGACCAGCTTCTGCCGCGACGTTAGCCCCGGCAGATGTATTTGCGCGCTAGACACCCTAGCACTCCGACCCATCGAGTGCCAAGTCTAGCACTCAGCCGCAGGCATGTCAAGGGCACAAGGGCATGGGCAGGGCTTTCTCAAAGTCCTATGGCAAGCGACCAGAGATGCCTATCAGAGCCAGTCTGGGCGCTATCGGATGCTGCATCGCCTCTGTTCCTCGCCTGCTCGCTGGCCGGCCGTGGTTGCTGGCCAGC